>JAFGDX010000273.1 GCA_016931875.1 Prolixibacteraceae bacterium | reverse complement strand
TTGTTGTGAGAAAAACGGAGGAATCTGGCTGGTTGATTATGCAGGTTTTGCCGGAACACGCTCTGTGGTAGGCTGTGTACCTGATACAATACAATAAATCAACTCCTTCCTTCAATATTCAACGGATTTTAGAATAAGTTTTTACGGCAATACTTTCAGCCACTCACAAAGTGATGCCTTTGGCGAAAGTCACCAAAACACAAAATCATACAAAAAAAGAAATATAAAAAGCACACCCAAAGCCGTGCTTTTATTCAATATGCCGTTTTAAATCTGACAACTTTTGTTAAAAGGCCACCGACACCCGAATTCCGGGATAAATATTCCGAAAGGCATCGTTGAAGTAAAGTTCGGGTTTTAAACTGACAGTATCATTTATTTTCTTTTTTACCGATACGCGGAATGTATTTTCTTTAAAAAAATCGCCGTTTTGTTTTACAAGATACCCCACTGAAAAACCATACCATTTATCCTCCAGTGGCGAATTGGAAAAATTATGCTCCCAACCCAGCGAAACAAAGTGGTTCAACTGATAAAACCTGTTGTCGTTTGATTTGGAGAAATCATACATCATATCCCAGCCAACAGAATAAATGTTTCGTATCATTCCTTTTCGGGCAAAACCCAATCCCAAACGAAAGTTAATATCTGAAACAAAGGTATTTTTCACCCATCCGGAGCCGACTCCGCCTGTAATTTCAAGCACATCAAGCGTTTTGTACACAGGGCTCTGAATATAAACTTTTGGTTCAGAGGCTCTCAAATCCACACAGGCCCGTACCGGCGACTTCCGGTAATTTTGCCCAATTGTATTGCTGACCGATTCCGTTCCTTCGCCTGTTTTCTGCTTAAACGTTTTGGAAGTAAAAAACGACAGGTCGGCCAAATTGTTTATATAAATTTTCATATCCGCTGTCCGGTACATAAAGCAAACACAGTAGCGGCCAAATTCCTTTTCAAAAATGGTCCCGTCTTCAAAAACAATCAGGTTTTTCGCATTCTTTTTTTCACGTTTTAATTCCAGTTCCTTGTAATTCCACGCCATTAAATTGTCGCCCATATCACGAATTAGAATAAAAACGCGTTCGTCTTCCGCCGGCACTGCAACCGACATTTCGGCCAGAATTTTTTGCACGAGGGTAATCTGTTCCTCCCACCCGTTTTTTTCAGGACTTTCCGCGATAAAATCGGTACTGGTTACCTCAACCAGCATGTTATCAAACCGGTAACGAATGGTATCGCCTTTAAAAACCGCCTCCTTTGCACATAAATCTGAAGAAATAAAAAGAAAAAGAAGTAAAATGGACATTGTTTTAACTGTTTTCATGGCTTATTTATTTTTTAGAAGTGTTGTGTTTAAATTGTTATTATTTCCCGAAAAGTTTTTAGGAAATACTTTCAATTCCATTTCCGGACCTTTCACTGACGGAGTTTTCGGAACATCCAGCTCCACTCGGCCACCTTTTAACTGAAAAGGCGGATTTGTGTTTTGCTGATTTTGTTTGAAGGCTTCCAATTCTGTTTTCAAAGAAACCAACTTGTTCTCAAGTTGTTCCAGTTCGGTTTTATGGTTTTGCTCACGAAAAGCCAGCAAATTTGTGGTTGAATCCTGTAATTGAATGTATTTCTGCCGCCAATCCAACTCACTCCCCTGTTTGTTTTGCTGAACAAAACGGTCGCGATAAACGATTTTCTCTACCACTTTGGTTTCCGTCTTAACATCAGAGGGGCGGGCCAAAAGCGAATCAACAGTGTGTTGCAAATCCGCATTTTTAGCATATAGATCGTCCGTTTTTTGTTGCTGCTTCATCCGGTAATTCAACCCTGCAAAAACACCAGTTACAAGCAAAAACAGCAAAAAAACCGCAGCAACTCTCCAAAATGCGGCTACCCCTTTTTGCCCGTGCATGGTTCCTTCCAGGCGGTTCCACACAGCATTCTTTTGCGGAAGTGTGGTTTTGGCATCACTTTCAGCAAATGCATTTTTTATATTATGTTCCAGATTTTCCATAATCGTAATTCAATTTCTTTTGTAATAATTTCCTTGCCTTAAAAAACTGTGAACGCGAAGTTCCTTCCGAAATATCCAGTGTATCAGCAATTTCTTTGTGTGCGTATCCATCCACAACATGCATCATAAAAACGGTTTTGTACCCTTCAGGCAACTGGTTCACCAAATCAATCAATGTTTCATTGTCCGGTTCTTCATATTGCAGCAATTCATAATGTTCCTCATCAATTCTTTCCAGTTTATACAAGGTGCTTAACTCCTTTCTGCGATTCATCAGTGTTTGGTTAATAACAATGCGGGACAGCCAGCCAAACAACGCCGCTTCATTAATAAATTTAAATTCAGTCAATTTTTCGAAAATTTTCAGAAAAGCCTGAAAAAGAGCATCTTCGGCCGATTCAGCAGAAACAGCATAACGTTTTGCAACCGCATACAAACGGTCGGCATACAGCTCGAAAAACTGTTTTTGCGCCCGCCGGTCGCCTTTTGAACTTTTATGAATAATTTTTTGAATCTTCACCAGCCGATTTATTTTCGGATTCTTTTCATCTTAAAAATGCAGGAAATCGCTCCGACGTTGCCTGCCGGAAAAAATATTTTTGAAATCGCCGGGCTATCTCAGTGAACAGGTTGTTAAACCATTCTGCCAAAATCCAGAGACAACTGCTCATCCAGCAGCCGGAACGACATCCGGTGATATTTGGTAGTTCCAAATTCTTTGATGGCTGCGCGGTGCTTTTTTGTAGGATACCCTTTGTTTTTATCCCACTGGTAATTGGGAAATTCTTTGTGTGCGTTCAGCATAAAATCATCGCGGTAAGTTTTTGCCAGCACCGATGCAGCGGCAATGGAATAAAACCGGCCGTCGCCTTTTATCATACAGGTAAACGGAATGTTGGTTTGCGGCCGGAAGCGGTTGCCATCAATCAGCAAATGCTCCGGTACTATTCTTAATTTTTGAACTGCCCGGTTCATCGCCAGAAACGAGGCATTCAAAATATTTATTTCATCGATTACGCGGTTTGTAACCATTTCAACGGCCCATGCCAGCGCTTCTTTTTCGATGATGGGCCGCAAAAAGTAACGTTGTTTTTCGGTGAGTTTTTTGGAATCGTTTAGCCACTCATTTTCAAAATCAGGAGGTAAAATAACAGCGGCCGCAAACACCGGCCCGGCGAGGCAACCACGCCCGGCTTCATCGCAACCGGCCTCAACAGTATTTTCTTTATAATATGCTACTAATTTGTCGATTTTCATTCTTAGCACTACATTTTTTCACCTCCCCCCGGGGAGGCCGGAAGGGGTCTTTTATTGCAACGCTCTTTCCACACTCATCCATAGCAGCCGGGCCGTTTCGTCCCAGCTGAATTTATTTTTCTGAACCATTCCCTTGTCAACAAGCTCGTCACGCAGCTCTTTACTGCCGGCCATTTTTATCATTGCTTCGGTAATCTGTTCAATTTTGCATGGGTCGGCGTACAAAACGGCGCTGCCTCCCACTTCGGGAATGGAAGTGGTGTTGGAACAAATCACCGGAACCCCGGCGCTCATTGCTTCTACTATGGGAATGCCAAAGCCCTCGAAATAAGGCACAAACGTTAATGCCAGTGCACCGCCAAAAATCTGATGCAACTCGCTGGTGAGCACACGTCCGGTAAAAACCACCTCGTTTTTAAAACGCATGTTCTCATAGGTTTCCAAAATTTCACCGGTTTTGTGCATCTCGCCACCAACAATCAGCAGTTTAACATTGTTGGTATCCACACTTTTAAAAGCATCAAAAGCATTGAGCAACCCGCAGATATTTTTTCGCGGATGAAGAGCCCCCACAAAAAGAAAATAGGGGTTTCCCCCGGAATATTTCTCGCGGATGGATTTTTGTTCTGCTTCCGAAGTGGGGACAAACACCTGGTTAATACCGTCGTAAACCACATCTATTTTTTCGTAATCCACTTTAAACGAGCGTGTAATATCTTCTTTCGAATAATAGGAAACGGTGGCAATCCGTTTGGCCACCTGCGCAAATTTTTTGAAATAGTAGTTGTAATATTTGGCTTTTAGCCAGGGCAGGTCAGCTGGCCGGTGAACAAAATTGATGTCATGAATTACAGCCAGTTGAGGTACTTTGGTTCGCAACGACAAATACCCGTCGGGAGATAAAAACAGATCGGCACTGTGTTTTTTCAGCACTTTTGGAATCCGGAATTCAAACCACAAATACCACAAAAACGGGTGGCGGGTTGGCGGACCAATCACCACGGGTGTAATATTTTCAGAAAAAATATAATCGGAATGATACGGCCGGTCGAAAATAAAAATAAACTGGTGTTCCGGGTGGTTCACCGTCATTCTTTTCAGCGTTTCCAGCGTAAACCAGCCAATTCCTTCCAGCTTTCCTTTTAAAAGCAAACGGGTATTTACGGCAATTACCATAAAGTACAAATTCAAATTTGGGTAAATGTACAAAGTCTGTTTAAATATTTTTTACTTTTAAGCGTTCAATTTATGCCAGAAACATGTTAAATACCGGGTTTTGAAACGCAAATTTATTACGAATCTGATATTGCTGCTTTTCCTCAATTTGCTGATAAAGCCATTTTGGATTTTTGGAATTGACCGCACCGTTCAAAACCTGGTTGGCGACCAGAGTTACGGACTCTACTTTGCGCTGTTTAACTTCTCGATGCTTTTGAACATTTTGCTCGATGTGGGAATTACAAGCTACAACAACCGTAACATTGCACAACACAACTACCTCCTTCCAAAACATCTCTCAAATATTGTGGGGCTAAAGTTGATGCTTGCCATTGTTTATGCGGTTTTCAGCCTCTCCGTTGCCTTGCTTATCGGGTACGACAAAATTCAGCTCCACCTGCTTCTTTTTTTGATATTTAACCAGTTTCTGATTTCGTTCACACTCTATCTGCGTTCCAATATCAGCGGGTTGCACCTTTTTCGTACCGACAGTTTTATTTCGGTGCTCGATCGCAGTATTATGATTCTTTTGTGCAGCATCCTGCTTTTCAACGATTTTTTCAGGTCGTTTTTTACGATTGAATGGTTTGTTTATGCGCAAACGGCTGCTTATCTGCTAACCGCGGTGATTACATTTATTATTGTGCTGGCACAGTCGGGCAGAATAAAAATCCGTTTCGACTCCAAATTTTTTATTGTTTTTCTGCGGAAATCCTATCCTTACGCCTTATTAATTTTGCTGATGTCGTTCTACAACCGCATCGATTCGGTGATGCTCGAACGGCTCCTCCCCGACCCCATTGGGAAAGAACAGGCAGGCATCTATGCACAGGCCTTTCGTCTGCTCGACGCGGTTTCGATGTTTGGTGTTTTGTTTGCCGGATTATTGCTGCCCATTTTTGCCCGGATGCTAAAACAAAAGGAAGCAGTTGGCCCGATAGTGCAGCTTTCGTACACCCTTTTAATAGTTCCTGCCATCATTATTGCCGTTTCAAGTGTGTACTACAACGAACAGATAATGGACGTGCTGTATCATTCAAACACGCATCACTCCTCCGGAATACTGGGAATACTGATGATTGGATTTATTGGAATTGCCAGCACCTATATTTTCGGAACATTATTAACGGCCAACGGAAGCATGAAACAACTTAATATCATGGCTTTTTTCGGAATGGTTTTAAACATTGTGCTTAACCTGATACTTATTCCACGTTACCAGGCTTTTGGCTCGGCTTATGCCAGTTTGGTTACCCAGCTCTCCACAGCCGCCGTGCAAATCATCCTGGCCCTGGTTATTTTAAAACTAAAACCAGGCGCCCGTTATATTATTCAACTGCTCCTTTTTGCTGGGGTGGTTGTGGTGCTTGGAACCATTTCCAAAAGTTTCCACCACTGGTTCTATGGTTATTTATTTGTCATTTTTGTATCCGTACTTTTTGCTTTTCTCCTGAAATTGCTGAACTTACGCGACCTGTATAAAATTATCCGCTACGAATAATATGGCAAATCCTGACATTAAAGAGCTGCAAAACGAAAAAGAATTTGAGTTGCTTGCCCAACTGAATCATAAAGAAATCAAAGAATTTGTGATTGAGCAACTTACCGGAAACAGCAGAATCGTATTCTTCTATATGATTTACCAGGTTTTGATGGTCCTTTCCGGAATTTTTTTTCTGACACGTGCCATTGTCCTGGCTTTTCAAAACCACGTACAACCTTTGTATATTTCGTTGGCAACGCTGGTTTTTTGTTTTAGCCTTTTAATTCTTATTCATGAAATCATCCACGGAATTGCGCTCAAAATTACCGGGGCAAAAACCGTTCGTTTTGGCGCGTATCCCAAAAAATTTATTTTTTATGCCGAAGCCGACCGCCACGTTTTAAACCGCAAACAGTTTGCATTTGTAGCTTTGGCCCCTTTGGTTATGGTACAAGTTGTTACTTTGATTGGAGTCATCCTGTCATTTTATCAACCGTGGGTTTATTTCTGGATAATACTGATGAGCACCCACAGCCTGTTTTGTGCCGGCGACATTGGGTTGCTTGCCCTGTTTTACCGGAATAAAAGTGATGAAATATACACCTACGATGTAAAAGAGGAGAAGACAAGTTATTACTATAAAAGAATTGTTGCTGTGTCTGAAGCCGCCAACTAACTCCCGTCCTGAATAATTTGCTGAAGTTTTTTTCTTTCAACTTTGAACGCTTTGTTTCGCGGGAATTTTTCAATACAATAAATCTCCTTTGGCAGCATTTTCCGTTCAAAATGAGGTAACAGTTTTGCCAGCAGCTGTTCCGGGTCTTCCGGGTTGGAAGTTTCCACCACCAGCACTGTTTTTTGTCCCAGCAATTCGTCGGGTCTGCCAATTATTGCGCAGGGTTTTTGCAAAATTTCCTGAAACTGTTTTTCCAGAATTTCGGGTTGAATTTTTATCCCTCCTGAATTGATAACATTATCGAAACGCCCCAGCCAGCGGAAACGGTTGGGTGCAACCATTTCCACACGGTCGTTGGTTGTAACTTTTGCGGGAAGATATGACGCTTCTATCACCAGGCACTCTCTTTCATCGGTTGAGAGCTTTACATCAGGCAACGCAGAAAAAGTGGTTTCCGGTTGTTTCCCGTTTAACTGTTTTAATGCTACATGCGAAGTGGTTTCCGCCATTCCGTAAGTTTCAAAAACCTGTGTTTTCAGCTGTTGCAATTGTTTGAGCAATTCCGGCCCGGTTTCTGCTCCACCCAGAATCAGTGTTTTTATATCGGGCCACAAATTTTTCGCGAGCAAATGACTTGCCTGCATGGGAACCATGGCACAAAAATCGATTCTCCCCGAATTCGAAAAGTCAGGAGTTCCCGATGGATGAATGAGTTTCAGGTTTAGTCCGGCCAGCAGAGCGCGCACAATCATCATTTTACCGGCAATGTATTGAACAGGCAAACAGAGCGCCGCCACATCCCCCTCTTTTAACTGAAAAAAACCGATGGTGTTTTGTGCCGAAATCCGCATCGATTTTTTAGGCAATTCAATGATTTTGCGTTTGCCGGTGGTGCCCGAAGTTTGTTGTGTAATGGTTTCAGAATCATTCAAAAAATCAAGGATAAAACGATAAACATCCAACGTCCACCCTGGTGTTGTTCCGGCATTTATTTCATTTTCACAAAACCGAATCAATTCAGGCAAGGTATAAAAACAATCGTTCAGTATTAATCCTTTTATTTCTCCCATCTTTCTGTTAACGATTCCAAATCCCAGTTTTTATCCGGATTATACCGAATGTACCCTTCGGAAACATACAACGGACTTTCAATGTTATTGGTAAATAAAGCGCCGGTTCCAAGCCCCTGAAAATTGGAAGTTCCGAGCGTGGCCGTCCACTGTGCAATTGCATTCAGCCCGATGTTCGACTCCAGCGCCGAGGTTACCCACCAGCCAATTCCGCGTTCTTCAGCCAGTGAGATCCATTCTTCCGAGGCTTTTATTCCGCCCACCAATGTTGGCTTTAAAATAATGTATTGTGGCCGGATTTCATCCAGTAGTTTTTCTTTTTCTGTAAGATTACTGATTCCGGTCAGTTCTTCGTCGAGTGCAATGGGAAGAGGTGATTCGGCACATAATTTATGCATTTCTGAATTCTGTCCGGCTTTTATCGGTTGTTCGATGGAATGCAGCTGGAAGGTGGCCAGTTTTCCCAGAACAGAAAGCGCCGTTTCAGCCGGAAAAGCGCCGTTGGCATCCACTCTGATTTCCAGTTGCTCTACCGGAAAGCGTTTTCGAATGGAACGAAGAATATCCAGTTCGGATTCAAAATTAATGGCTCCGATTTTTAGTTTCAGACAAGTAAAACCTGCTGCCAGTTTTTCTTCCACCTGTTGAAGCATCGATTCTTTGGTTCCCATCCAAATTAAACCGTTGATCGGAATTCCGGTGCTGCCGCTGGTAAAATCGGA
>JAFGDX010000272.1 GCA_016931875.1 Prolixibacteraceae bacterium | reverse complement strand
CCTACTGTAAACTTTTTGATAAAATCTTTTCTTTCCATTTTAGTAATATTTAATTCTGAATTGTCGTATCAGGTTAAATCCGAAATACACATGCCCTTCACCCCAGTCTCCGGTTGTGTGGGTGTATAAATACTGCCCCGACATTTGTTGTGAGTTGGATACAATCAACTGAAAAAGGTGCCCTCCGGTATCCAGGTCAACTCCCAGCGATAGAGGATGGGTACTGGAATACTCATCATGAAAACTATGCAGGTATTCCAGGTTTAAGGAAACTTTTTTTGATATTTTAACCGAACCTCCCAACCCCAGGGTGAATAACGAATAACTTTTGTTTTCCGAATTTAAATACCCTGTGTTTAGGTAGCCGGGGCTGATTTGAAATCCAAAACTGTTGCTTGCCTTTGCCAGGTGCAACTGTACAAGCCCTGAAAATTTGTCGGAGAAACTGTCGTATGAGTCCGGAAAATAGTTGCGAATGGTTGGAATGGCTCCTTCGGCTGTTGCCGTAACAGTAAACGGAAAATCACTGCCCTGCTGCACCAACCTGAACTTGGCAAAACCGTCATAGGTTTTCAGGAAGGTACTGCGACCGATTCCAAGGTTAAAATTGTTTCCAAAACCATATTCAAATCCCAGGCGCATGGTAGCCAAATCAAGACCGAAAAATTCGTACAATCCATCACTAATATCACCAAACCGGTGTTGAATGGCCAGGTTTAATTTTCCCTTTTCAACCAGGTTGGCCGATTGCGCATTGACAAACCGGGTTCCCTGAAAGATATTTTTTTGATTTTCAACTTCATCTTCCTGGCCATTCACAGTTTGAAAACCAATCAGGCTTATGAAAGAAATGATTATTAGCAAATGTTTCATATATAATTTTTATTCCTTTACGAGTTTAAACACTCTTTTGTCTGAATTTGTTTTGACTTCCACAAAATATATTCCCGCCGTTAACTTTTGAATATTCAGATGGATAGTGTTTTGAAACGTTTCAGGCGTTTTGTGTTTTGTTCTCCCGGTTATGTCGTACACCGTTACAGCCGATGCCGAACGAATGTTTTTATTGAATTGAATAGTTACATGGTCGTTGGCCGGGTTCGGGTATATTTCTGTATTTGCCAGAAATTTTTGGTCGGCTGAGGTTGTTACCATAATATCGGTGAAGTTGGTATTATGTGTAAAGGTTAGGGTGGTGTCGCCCATTACATCCATTAATTCTATCCTCCAGGCATGGTCGGTAGGTGGGGCGTCATAAGCTCCGTTTTGATTGTGGTCGGAATAAAAATCGATGTTGTACGACATCCCGTTTTCTATGCCAAAAATTTCAATTTCAAAATTTTCTTCCGCCGTGCGATTTACCGATGCAAACTCTTCACCCGAATCTTTGTCTATCACACCCAGCCAAAAATCCTGTCCCACATGCGGTGTCATATTCATAAACATTACGGTAAGTTTATTCATCCACATGATATCGGTGAAATTGGTGTTGTGCGAAAATACCAGCGTTGTGTCACCCGTTACGTCGTTCAGTTCCATTCGCCATGCATGGTCAGTGGATGGGGCATCATAAGCTCCGTTTTGATTGTGATCGGCATAAAAATCAACATGGTACGACATGCCATTTTCAATTCCGTACACATACAGCATAAAATCCGCAGTGTCAATGGTGGTCATTACCCGGTCAAGTTCCATTTCCGTCGCAGTATCCTTTACGGCTAGCGAGAGCATTTGTCCGATATGCGGGTTCATTCCCGTAAATTGTATGGTCAAACGGTTCATCCACATAATGTCGGTGAAATTGGTGTTGTGCGAAAAGGTAAGCATGGTATCGCTCATTACACTGTCGAGCTCCATTTGCCAGGCATGATCTGCGGGCGGAGAATCGTACATCCCGTTTCCGTTGTGGTCGGCAAAAAAGTTTACAAAATAGGAGTGGTTCATTTTAAGGCCAGCAACATTCAGATTAAAATCAACCGCGGCGGTGTCACTGGTTCGTGCAACTTCCATCCCGGTTTCCTTATCAACCACGGCCAGACTAAGAATTTGACCCACATGCGGATTCATATTGGTAAAATGCATGGTTAGCATGTAGTCTGTAGTATCCATGTCGGAATTTTCCATAACCGTTATTTTTCCGGTCATCCCCAGTTCAAGGTGCGGATCGCAATGGTAGTCATAGTTTCCGGGAGCCGTAAAAACATGGCTGTAAGTCCATCCGTTTCCGGCACTGTTGCCAAACGACTCCGGATTGGAGGGATAGGCATCCTGTGTACCGTTTACATTGTGATAGCCTTCCACATTTTTCCATTCAACTGTATCGCCTGCCGAAATGGTTAATTCATTCGGTGTGAAGACTGTATTTGATGCTTCAACCGTATGTTTCTGCTGGGCAAAACCTTGCAGAACAATAAACAGTAAACCAAACAACAATACGGATACCTTTGAATTACCCGTAAAAAATTTGAGTGATGTAAAATTTGTTTTCATATGCATAATTTTTAAAATCGGTGAATAGTAGTTTCGTATGTTTTAATCTTTTATTTAGCAAAAAAAAACAGAATCATTCTGTTTTTTTACGTGTTTTTAGTCCCAATGGAATATAAAGCGGGCAAACATGAATAAGACTTGTAAGCACAAAAATTCCGGCTAAAACCAGAAGTACAATCCCCAGAGTTCCTGTAATAATGTTTGTGGCATAAAGTACAACGATTACTGCTGCAATTACCAGTCTGATAATTCGGTCAGCGTTTCCCATGTTCTTTTTCATATCTTTCTGATGTTTTGAATTAGTAATACAGAAATATAAGAAATGCAAAACGGCAAAGCAGTGACCGGAGTCACCATCAAATAATTTTAATTCCTTCAGCGTTTTGTGAAATACGGCCTTCGTTTTCCAGCTTTTTAAGAATTCGCGTTACCACCTCGCGCGCAGTACCCAAATCGTTGGCAATTTTACGGTGCGGTATGTTGATGGGATTTTTTTTGGTAAGCCTGGTTTTGGCCTTTAAATATTCCATCAACCTTTTATCCAGTTTTTCAAAAAGAACCTGGTTAATCATGGTTATCAGCTCGCTGTACCTGCTGTTGTATTGTAAAAAAAACAGGGTATTCATTTCGGGGTATTCACGCATCCACTGAAATACTTTCTCAACCGGTAGTAAAAGAATGGTCGAATTTTCTTCGGTGGAAGCATAAACTTTGCTCGGTTTGTTTTGTAAACACGCATCGAAAGACATGATGCAGCTTTCGCCCGGTTTTATATAGTACAGCAGCAATTCTTTGTCGTCGTAACGGGAGAATACTTTCACCAGGCCCTTCATAACAAACGGAATAGCTTTTATATACTGCCCTTCGCGCATGACTTCAATTTCTGCCGGGACATCTTTTTTTATACCATGATTTTGTATCTCTGAAACCAGGGCTGAACTCAGCTGAGTAAAAATTTCGTTTTCCGTTTTCATTGTTATAAATTTTTACTTTTTATTTATCTGCCAAAATCCTCAACGAAATTAAACCATGCATGTTCATACAAACCGACGATTAAATTTCTCCTCACTTTTATAATGCTATTTTACCATTCAACTGAGTGCAATTTAAATCAAACCAATATAATTATCAAATCGTTGAGCCATTTTTGGGGCAGTGAAACGAATTCTGAGAATAAGTTAACTTTGTGCAGGATTTTAACCGATAATATGTAAATTCATAATCGTATAATAAAGCTTAAATTTGTGAAGCAAAACAGGGGGTTTGACTAAACAATAAAAATTCTGTTTTGTTTTTTTTGAATAACAACAATTGTTAATTAAATATCGATGATTGATAAATTTTCGTCATTAGGAAACCAGGAACTGGAAGCGATGGAAGACCTCTATCAAACCTACCTGAAAAACCCGGAAGAGGTGGATAAAAGCTGGAGGCAGTTTTTTTCCGGCTTCGAATTTGGCCGAACCAGTTACGAAGAGAAGTCGGCTGCAATTCCTTCGGAAAAAATGAACAAGGAATTTGCCATTTTAAATTTAATACACGGTTACCGGCAGCGTGGACATTTGTTCACCAAAACAAATCCGGTGCGGGCCCGGAGAACATACTCGCCCACACTCGATATAAAAAATTTCGGGTTGGAAGAAAAAGATCTGGAAGCAACCTTCCAGGCTGGCAACGATATTGGCATTGGTCCCACAAAATTGAAAGATATTGTGGCGCATCTGGAAGATACCTATTGCCGTTCTATTGGTGTTGAGTATGTTTATATGCGTCATCCGGAGGTGATTCAGTGGCTGAAACAAAAAATGGAGAGTTCGAAAAACTCCCAGGAATTTACGGATGAAAACCGGAGACACATATTTTATCATCTGAAACTGGCGGTTGGTTTTGAGAATTTTATCCATAAAAAATTTGTTGGGCAAAAACGTTTTTCACTCGAAGGCGCTGAAACCCTGATTCCATCACTGGATGCAGTTATTGAACGCGGGGCCGAACTGGGCATCGAGGAATTTATACTGGGAATGGCACACCGCGGACGACTTAATGTGCTGGCCAATATCATTGAAAAACCCTATGAAAATATTTTTAAGGAGTTTTACGGAAAAGAATATGAAGATGATATTTCGCAGGGCGATGTAAAATACCACCTGGGATATGAAAATGAGGTGGAAACCGATTTTGGCAAAAAGGTAAAACTGAAACTGATGCCCAACCCTTCGCACCTTGAAGCGGTGGGCCCCATTGTTGAAGGGATGACCCGGTCGCGAATCGATTCGGTTTACAACGGAGACTTTTCAAAAGCCGCGCCGATTATTATTCATGGCGATGCCGCAATTGCCGCACAGGGCGTGGTTTACGAAACCATTCAAATGTCGCAGTTAAACGGGTACAAAACCGGCGGAACCATTCATCTGGTTATTAACAACCAGGTGGGTTTTACAACTCCCTACCTCGAAGCCCGCTCGAGCACCTATTGTACCGATGTTGCCAAAGTAACACGTTCGCCCGTATTTCATGTTAACGGCGATGATGTTGAAGCGTTAATTTACACCATTAAGCTGGCGCTCGAATTCCGGCAGAAGTTTCATACCGATGTTTTTATCGATATTCTTTGTTACCGTAAATACGGCCACAACGAGGGCGACGAACCCCGGTTTACGCAACCCATGTTGTACAAAGCCATTTCCAAACATCCGAACCCAAGGGATATTTATTCCGAAAAGCTGGACCGCCTGGGAATAATGTCAAAAGAAGAATCAAGAAAAAGAATCAGGGAATTTGACCAGTTTCTGGAAGAAAAATACAAGGAATCGGAAAAAATTGAGAAGCTGAAAATCCGGAAGTTTCTGATAAATGAATATGAAAAGTTCAAAATGCCCAAAGAGGAGGTATTTGCACATAAAATAGAAACCGGTGTTAAAAAGGAAACGCTGCTAAAGGTGGCCGGGAAAATGAATTCGCTGCCAGAAGATTCCAAATTTTTCAAAAAAGTTGACCGTATTTTGTCCGACCGCAAAACGATGATTTCGGATAACCGGCTGGACTGGGCAATGGGAGAATTGCTTGCCTACGGAACACTGGTTGCCGAAGGACACCCGGTGCGGTTGAGCGGGCAGGATACCGAACGCGGAACCTTTGCCCACCGCCATGCAGCCTTTGTGGCGGAAGGTACCGACGAAAAGTACTTCCCGCTGAAATACATTGCTGAAAAACAGGCGCCGTTTCATGTGTATAATTCTTTGCTTTCGGAATATGCCGTGCTGGGATTTGAGTATGGGTATTCGCTGGCGCAACCCGACGGATTAACCATTTGGGAAGCACAGTTTGGCGATTTTCACAATGTGGCTCAGGTAATTGTAGACCAGTATATTACTTCTGCCTTTGAAAAATGGGGACTGATGAACGGGGTGGTACTGCTCCTTCCGCACGGCTACGAAGGTCAGGGGCCGGAACACTCGAGCGCCCGGATAGAGCGGTTTCTGCAGCAGGCAGCCAATCACAACATACAGGTAGTGGTGCCCACTACACCGGCAAATATGTTTCATGTTCTGCGCCGGCAGGTAAAAATGAATACACGTGTGCCGCTGGTGGTTTTTACACCCAAAAGTTTGCTGCGACATCCGCAGGTGGTTTCCAAAATCGAGGAAATGGCGGTTGGATCGTTTAGCGAAGTGATTGACGACCCCGTGGCCGAACCCGATTTGGTTGAAAAAGTGGTGTTTACCTCGGGCCGTTTGTATTACGATTTGGCCAGAACAAAGGTTGAAAAAGGAGTCAGCAATGTTGCGGTGGTAAGAATCGAACAAATTCATCCGGTTCCGTACAAACAAATCGATGAAATTCTGAAAAAATATAAAAAAGCGTCGGAACTGATTTGGGCACAGGATGAACCCGGAAATATGGGTGCCTGGCCGTTTCTTGAACGCAAACTAAAAAATCTGAACCTGACCCCGGTTACCCGGAATGAGAGTGGAAGCCCGGCGGTTGGTCTGATGGAAATTCACAAACAAAGTCTCGAAAAATTACTCGCAACAGTTTTTCAGGAGAAAAAAGTAATTGCTTGATAAAAGAAACCAAAAATGATAGTAGAAATTAAAGTTCCCAGTCCGGGAGAATCAATTACGGAAGTTGAAATTGGAGCCTGGCTGGTTGAAAATGGCTCGGTCGTTTCAAAAGACCAGGAAATTGCTGAAATTGAATCGGATAAAGCAACACTGACTGTGGTTGCCAGCGAAGGGGGTAAAATAGAGTTTAAGGCCGAAGAGGGCGATACCCTGGAAGTTGGTTCCGTGGTGTGTACTATCGATACCAGCGCTGCTCCGGCAGAAAGTAAAAAGCCGGAGCCGGAACCGGAAAAACAAGCCGGAGAAAAAGAGCCGGAAAAAAAAGAAGAAGCAAAAACCAATGAGCCGGAAAAGAAACCCGAACCGGCCAAAGAAGCAAAAGCCACAGATGAACAGAGCAAGGTAAAAGTAACTTCGGTGGCCAAGGAAATGATGAAAGATTTGGATCTTTCGGTCGACGATATTATACAGGGCTTAAAACGGATTGGCAAAAAAGAGGTGGAAGCGGTTGCCGGGCTTCCCAAAGGTGAAAGCGGGGTGAACCTGTCACCGGCCAAAGAGGCATCGCGCGATGAAGACCGGCAAAAAATGTCGAGTCTGCGCCGTAAACTAAGCCAGCGGCTGGTGGCGGTAAAAAACGAAACGGCCATGCTCACCACCTTCAACGAAATTGACATGAGCTTTGTCATGGAGTTGCGGAAACAATACCAGGACCAGTTTGTAAAAAAACACGGTTTGAAAGTAGGTTTTATGTCGTTTTTTACCAAAGCGGTGGCGCTGGCTATGGATTTTCACCCGATGGTGAACGCGCAAATGGACGGCGACGAAATTGTATCGCCGCAGTTTGTGGATGTAGGCATTGCCGTGTCAACACCCAAAGGTCTTATGGTGCCGATTGTGCGAAATGCAGAAAGTAAATCCATTCCGCAAATTGAGCTGGAAATAAAGGAACTGGCTGAAAAGGCCCGCAACAAAAAAATATCAGTGGAAGAACTGACCGGCGGAACATTTACCATTACCAACGGCGGGGTTTTTGGCTCGCTGCTTTCAACACCCATTATCAATCCACCGCAGTCGGCTATTCTGGGAATGCACAACATTGTGGAACGCCCCGTTGCAGTGAACGGCCAGGTGCTTATCCGCCCCATGATGTATGTGGCACTTTCCTACGACCACCGGATTATCGACGGAAAAGATTCGGTTGGCTTCCTGGTGAAAGTAAAAGAATTGATTGAAAACCCGGAACGCATGTTAACGGGAGGCCAGGAACCTGAAAAATTGTTGCTGGATATTTAATTTTCTAAATTATTTTTATTCGATAAATAACCTAAACCTGAAAATATGAACCGTAGAAATTTTATCCGCAAATCGTCGCTTGCCACAGCAGGAATTGCTGCGTCGCTGCATATAAAGGCGTTTCAAACCGACCGCAAACTAAAAGTGGGGTTAATTGGTTGTGGCTGGTACGGCATGGTCATTACAACGGCAGCTTTAAAAACGGGTAATGTGGAAGTTATTGCCGTTTGCGATGTCGATTCAGCACATCTAAAAGCCAGCGCCGGCGAAATTGCTAAAATCCAGGGCAGCCGGCCCAAAGAGCTGAAAGAGTATCAGGAACTGCTTGAGGTGCCCGGGCTGGAAGCTGTTTTTATCGGCACACCACCGCACTGGCATGCCTTGCAGTTTATTGCGGCCTGCGAAAAAGGGCTGGATATTTATTGCGAAAAACCACTGGCATATGATGTGCGCGAAGGAGAGGCGATGATGAAAGCGGCTGAAAAAGCGGGAAATATTGTACAAATTGGTTTTCAGCGGCGGCAGAGCAAGGCTTTTCAAAAAGCCAAACAATTGATTGGTGAAGGGCGATTAGGGAAAATTCACCAAATTGGCGCACAAATCCATTACAATCCGTCGGTACCTGATACCACTGTTCAGGCACCTCCGGCAACACTCGACTGGGAGGCATGGTGCGGCCCGGCACCAAAACTGGATTACCGGCCCAGTATCGCCCATAAAGCCTGGCGGCTGGAAAAGGAATACGGCAACGGCCACCTGGTCGACTGGGGAATTCATCACATCGATATCATCCGCACCATTATGGATTTTGACATGCCGCTGACTTTTGATACCAAAGGCAGTTTGAATATTCTGAAGGATAAAATAACCACCCCCGATACCTTGCTT
>JAFGDX010000271.1 GCA_016931875.1 Prolixibacteraceae bacterium | reverse complement strand
GGAATTGAAGGCGATGATGTGTGGGCCACCCGCGCAAAATGGATGAAGTTGTATGGCGAGGTAAACGGCGAAAAAGTGGCCATCGTTATTTTCGACCATCCTGATAATCCCGGATATCCAACCTACTGGCATGCCCGCGGATATGGTTTGTTTGCAGCAAATACACTCGGACAGAAGGTTTTCTCGGAGGGAAAAGAAGAGATGAACCTCTCGATTGATAAGGGAAAAACGGCTACATTTAAATACCGGCTGGCTGTATTTTCCGGGAATCCATCGGTGGATGAAATCAATAAAATGGCAAAGGATTATCAGTCGGAATAAACCAAAAAAGCATTTTTTAGTCTGGCATTTCTTATGAAAAATACGTAAGTCTTCCTACATTTGGGTTTTTACATGCAGGAATGGCTTTGAATTACATTTGGATATTCTTTTTTCTTATTGCTTTTGTCATTGGTTTGGCAAAACTGATTTTTATGGGAGACACCCAGGTTTTCCCCGAAATGATGAACGCCACTTTTGATATGGCAAAAACCGGGTTTGAAATTTCATTGGGTTTAACCGGTGTGCTAACCCTCTGGATGGGAATAATGAAAATAGGAGAGAAGGGGGGCATCGTAAAAATATTCTCAAAACTGATTGGCCCCTTTTTTTACAAGCTCTTCCCCGAGTTGGGAAAGTCTCATCCTGCACATGGTTCCATTATGCTTAATATTGCGGCAAACATGCTCAATCTCGACAATGCCGCAACACCCATGGGATTAAAAGCGATGCAGGAAATGCAGGAAACCAATCCGCACAAAAAAACAGCTTCCAACGCGCAAATTATGTTTTTGGTGCTTAATACCTCCGGATTGACACTTTTGCCCATTAGTATTATGGTTTACCGCGCACAACTGGGAGCGGTGAATCCTTCCGATATTTTTATTCCCATTTTGCTGGCAACCTATTTCTCTACTATAGCAGGACTGATTTCAGTAGCTATTTATCAGAAAATTAATTTATTAGACAAAGTAGTGCTTGCCTACCTGGGGGCCTTAACGGCTTTTATTGTGGCTGTAATTTGGTATTTCTCCACGCTCGACAAGGATTCCATTACTCAAATCTCAAATGTGGCAAGTAATCTTATTCTGTTTTCCGTAATCGTTGCATTTATTGTAATGGCCATTGTTCGGAAAGTAAATGTTTACGAAGCATTTATTGAGGGGGCCAAAGATGGGTTTAAAACGGCGGTGAAAATTATTCCGTATCTGGTGGCTATTTTGGTGGCCATTGGTGTTTTCAGAGCGTCGGGAGCAATGGATTGGTTTGTTTCTGCATTTACCTGGGTCTTTCAGCAGGCGGGTATCAATACCGATTTTACACCTGCCCTGCCCACCGCTTTAATGAAACCGCTTAGCGGAAGCGGTGCCCGCGGAATGATGGTAGATGCCATGACAACTTACGGGGCCGATTCGTTTGTGGGGCGTGTGGCAAGTACCGTGCAAGGCGCTACCGATACCACCTTCTATATTCTGGCGGTTTATTTCGGAGCAGTGGGAATTAAAAACACGCGTTACGCAGTGGTTTGCGGTTTAATTGCCGATTTTGCCGGAATCATTGCATCAATTCTGATGGCTTATCTTTTCTTTTATTAGCCGTTTTAAAAAATACATCTGAAATGCTTGCTTCCTGCATCAGCAGTAGTCACCCGGTTTCACTCCCTATACATCAACCGAATCATAAACCACCACCTTATTCCATAAATGAGCGTTTTCTTCCACAAATTTCAAATGGATGGGATGGACCTGATAACTGTCCTGGTCTTTCTTCGAGTCGAAAAAGGCCAGGTAGGAAACCGAATAGCTGTGATCCACAACATCGCGCTCCTCGGTTGAAGCAGGCACGCCAATGTGGCTCATTTTAATGGTTTCTACTTTTAGTAATTCGTTTAAGGCCGCCAGTAATTGTTGAAGATGCTTGCTGTTTTCAGGTTCTTTCAGCCAAAAGAAAACATGATGAACAAGCGCTCCCTTTAGTTTTACCTCGCCCGCTGCCGATTGTTTTGAAATTCCCGCCAATCCGGCCAAAGCCATTGCGGCTGTTGTTTTTTTGATAAATGATCTCCTGTTTTTCATAAATTTAGTATTGCAGTAATTTTTCTATTTCAGAAATGTGTAATCGAAAGTGTCGCGGAAAATCTTCCACCATTTTTTGCAACGAAACCCGTTCATACTTGTCTGCCAGCCATTCATTGCCCAGTTTTCCCGGATCGATATTTTTGATGACGTGAATAAAATGCAAATGAATGTATTTCCAAAACTGAACCATAGTGTGCCAGTCTTCCTCCTGGTAATTCTGGATGGCAATCCAGCGATCGTTATTTCCATAAGTTGCGTAGTTCGGAAATTCAAGCGGCGATTCCTGGTATTGCAAATGAATTACACGGTGTGTGTTGTTTGACGCCGAATCAATCATGTGTCCAACTATCTGTTTCAGCGAACGGTTTTGGTCATTTTTTCGAAGAGTAATTTGTTCCTTGTTCAGGTTTCCGAACTTCTCTTCCCACTCAAGAACCATTGTTTCCAGTTCTTTGGCGATGGATTGAAATTGAATCGTTTTCATTGGCAACTTTATAAATTCACATCATTAAAACTGTTTACCACTTGTTTTATTGCCAGCAGTTTCTTCAGCAACGGTTCAAGCAAATCGAGTTGAAGCATGTTTGCACCGTCGGATTTTGCGCTCTCAGGGTTTGGATGTGTTTCAATAAAAATACCATCGGCGCCAACAGCAATTCCTGCCCGCGCAATGGTTTCAATCAGTTCGGGTTTCCCGCCGGTAACACCGCTGGCCTGGTTGGGTTGCTGCAATGAATGTGTAATGTCTAAAATTACCGGCACATTCATGGCTTTCATAACCGGAATTCCACGGTAGTCAACCACCAAATCCTGGTAGCCAAATGTAGTTCCCCGTTCGGTAAGCATCACTTTTGGGTTGCCGCTTTCACGTACTTTGTTTACCGCAAAGCGCATGGCTTCGGCCGATAAAAACTGCCCTTTTTTAATGTTTACCGTCTTTCCTGTTTTTGCCGCTTCAACCAAAATGTCGGTTTGCCGGCACAAAAACGCCGGTATCTGCAAAACATCAACATAGCTTGCAGCCAGGGCAGCTTCCTGTGCCGAATGAATATCTGTAACTGTGGGAATGGCAAAGTTTTCGCCTACTTTTTTTAGAATTTTCAGCGCTTTTTCGTCGCCAATTCCGGTAAACGAATCCAACCGGGAACGATTTGCTTTGCGGTACGAGCCTTTAAAAATATAAGGGATTTTTAACCGGCTGGTAATTTCAGTAATCTTTTCAGCAATTTCCAACGCCATTTTTTCACCTTCAATGGCACATGGCCCGGCCATCAAAAAAAAAGAGTTGTTACCGGTATATTTTAGTTGTCCGATTTGAAAATTCATGTGTAGCTTATCTTTCATGCAAATTTAGAAAGTAAAATGGAAGATTCAGACCATTTTGAAAAACATTATTCAGATAGCCTTTGTACAATACGGGTGAAAAATAGCTAAATGTTGGGATTTTATGAGTGTATTTAATTCGTTTATTTTGCTGATGGGAAATTGTTAAAAAAAATCAGTAAAGTGAATACAAGTTTGGTTTTTACCACTAATATGAGAATGGCTGATGTAATTCACCGGGATTATTCGCTGATTCCGGTTATTGGGCGTTTTCGGATTGAGTATGGCTTTGGAAACAAAACCGTAAAGGAAGTGTGTGATGAATACAAGGTAAATCCGTGGTTTTTTCTGGCCATAATAAACGCTTACCACAACCGCGATTATTTTCCGGCCGACCAGGTGAAAAATTTTTCGCTGGCCGATATTATCACCTATCTTTCCAATACACATCAGTATTTTCTGGAAATAAAAGTTCCGGAAATCCAGAATCTCATCAATAAGCTGCTTGAGGAATCTACCGTCGGGAATCTAAAGAACATTAAACTTCTGGATGATTTTTTTAGCAAATATGTGGAAGAGATGAAAATTCATTTTGCCCACGAAGAGGAGGTGGTGTTTCCGTATATCCGCGAAATTGAAAAGGCCAGTATAAAAATGGATGCACCGCAATCGGTAGCTAAAATGATTTTGGCCCAGCCCATTGAAACCTATGAACGGCAACACGATAACCTGGAAATAAAACTGACCGATTTAAAAAACCTTATCATAAAATTTTTACCGCCGGTAAATTGCCGTCATATCATTCAGAATTTACTTATGGAACTTTTCAGAGTGGAAAGAGACATCAACGACCATTCGTACATGGAAGAAAAGGTAGTTGTTCCGAAAGTAAAACAACTGGAACAGGAAATTTTAAAAACGGTATGAATTTTCCGGAAAACAACATAAAAGTAATTGTGGCTGCATCTCATTTTCTCACCCGGCTGGGTATAAAAACCCTTTTGAGTGTAATCGGGATTCAATCGGATTATTCAGAAGTTGATTCGCTGGAAGAAATCGAATTGGCAGTGCAACCGGGTATGCGTTCGTTCCTGGTTATTGAACAGAATATGATTGGCAGTCCTGGCCCGCTGCTGCTCGAACAACTGGTTGGAAAATGCCCGCTGTGTAAAATTATGGTGATAGGCGACATGGTGCTCAAAAATTGTCCCTGCTCACAATTTGTATCCAACAACGACAATCAGCAGCAAATTCTGGAAAAATTTCAGGACTTTTTTTTCGACCAGGAAAACAAAAAACAAAAAACCACCGGCCAGAATATGCTGAGCGAGCGTGAAACGGAAGTATTAAAAGAGGTTGCCCGCGGTCTTTCTAACAAAGAAATTGCCGATAAACTTTACATAAGTACAAACACCGTAATTACTCACCGTAAAAATATAACCGAAAAATTGGGTGTAAAAACCGTTTCAGCGCTTACCGTCTATGCCCTCATCAATAACTTAATTGCACCCGAGGATGCAATAAAATAGTTTTCTACCCTGCTAAAACCACTTTTTTTTTGAAATTTTTTTACGCTTTAATTCCCTGAAGCCTTCCAGGCGCGCTGGATACGTTTTGCTTCAGATAAGAATTGCACGGCAACAACATGGTTAAAGTATGAATAAGCAGCGAGAGTGGAATGAAGGTAAATTGTGTAGTTATAATTTGAAAACCAGGGATAAGAACGAAGTAATATTTTGAAAAACGCAAAATTGAGGTTATCATTGAAAAATAAAACCTAAACCTGTAAAATGACAAAAATTGTTATTCAAATAACATTGGTATCTTTTCTTGTTTTTCTGCTTTCCTGTTCACCGGAACAAAAAGCAGGATCGGGGAAACTCAATTTTGCTGCAATGCTTCAGCCTGTTCCCCAAACGGCAAAATTTATCGATGCCGAATGGTTTATATGGGGTGGTAGTTTGATAAAATCAGAGGACGATGGCAAATACCACATGTATTATTCGCGATGGCCAAAAGAACTCGGAATGTCGGCATGGGTCACACATTCCGAAATAGCTCATGCGGTTTCCAATTCTCCGTTTGGCCCTTTTAAATTTCAAGATGTTGCTTTGCCTTTTCGCGGGCGTACATACTGGGATGGTGCGGTAACTCACAATCCGACGATTCACATTTTCAATGGCAAATACTACTTGTATTATATGGGAACCACAGGCAACATAACAGCCGAAAACCAGTACTGGGAACACCGTAACAAACAGCAAATTGGAGTTGCAGTAGCCAATAATCCGAATGGTCCGTGGCAGCGTTCTGATGTGCCGCTGGTAAGTGTGTCAGCCGATTCCACAGCACACGATGCATTAATGGTTTCCAACCCGTCGGTAACTCAAATGCCCGATGGAAAATACCTGATGGTTTATAAGGCGGCTGCAAAACAATTACCCATGCCCATGAGTGGCCCCGTGGTACATTTAACTGCCATAGCCGACAATCCGCAGGGACCTTTTGAAAAACAAATGAAAC
This sequence comes from Prolixibacteraceae bacterium, assembly GCA_016931875.1. GTDB lineage: Bacteria > Bacteroidota > Bacteroidia > Bacteroidales > Prolixibacteraceae > Draconibacterium. Next base: position 139 of record JAFGDX010000271.1, on the reverse strand, counting down.
CCATCTTCACCGCTAAAGATGCTGAGTTTCCCGCTGAAGACCCCTATGTTTGGTTTGATGAAAATTGCTATTACGCGATTGTAAAAGATATGCAAGGTGCCTTTACTGATGCCGGAAGAAGCCTTGTGCTATTTTATTC
>JAFGDX010000025.1 GCA_016931875.1 Prolixibacteraceae bacterium | reverse complement strand
CGGTTCCTGGTGAAAACATTTGGCGGGTATCCAAAACTGGTTCGCTCGGCAAACTGAAATTGTTTTGAAAAATTGTTTTTTCGGCCCCCTGTTTCAGAATCTTATTGTGGTGAAGAGAAGTGCTGAAATAAATTCAGCATAAAAAAATAGCAGATAATGGAAAATTATGATTTTGAACTGGAAATGCAGGTGCGCGATTATGAGTGTGATATTCAGGGAATCGTGAATAATTCAGTATATCAGAATTATCTGGAACATTGCCGGCATAAATTCCTGCATAAAGCCGGGCTCGATTTTGCCCGCTTGCATAACGAAGGAATTGATGCCGTGGTTATTCGTGCCGAACTCGATTATAAATTCCCGCTTCGTCCGGCCGACGATTTTCTGGTAAGGCTGAAAATGGCTAAACAGGGAAGATTGCGCATCATCTTTAAACAGCAAATTATTCGGAAAGACGATGAAAAATTGATGGTTGATGCCAAAATTACCGCGGTTCTTACACGAAACAACCGGCCCATTTCACCGGATCTTTTAAGCGAAAAATTTGAAGCAATTGGTGTAAAAATGGAGGAGTTGTAGTCAGATAAGTTTTTCCTCAATTCTAAATTCTTCAGGTTTAAAACCACTGGTTTTCAGGGCCGATTTAAATCCTTCATTCATCATTCGTCCGGCCTGCATCGGGAAGTCGAGCAGTGCAGGGTAGTTGTTTTTATCATCCGGTTTGTTGTAAAATTTCAGGCAGGTTTTTACATTGGTTGAAAGATAAATACGGCAAGCCATCGGTCGTGCCCTGTAGGCAATACAAGCTCCGTTTTCCAGCAGCGGGCACGCATGTTTTGAATTAAGCAAATCCTCATTATGTAAGCCCTGGAGTTTTTTGACTTTTGTGCGTGCTCTTTCCTTTATCTCCTTTTGTTTTTCAATAGGGAAGGTGTTTTTAATAAAGTGTTTGAGGTAGTCCAGTTCATAATTCAATGCAAATACGGGCTGATGGCAGCACCAGTGACACCCTTTTTTACAATCGATTGAATTTTTCTCACGGTTGGCCAGTTCTGAAACAGAATCGGTTAAATCATCAACTTGCCGGTACATTTCTTCGATGGCCGAAAAAAGAATTTCTTGTGAATTTACTTTTCCGGAAGCGCCCATTCCAATTCTGTAACCATCAGAGTAAAAAGCCTTTAAATATTGGTTTATGGATTGATTATTGTCCATGCAAAATTATTTTTAATACGAAGTTAAACAATCGGAGAAACAAAATGCAATACGTTTAAAATTCGTTTCTTTTTAAACGGGTGAAATAATCTTTTGCAGCGCGGCGGATATGTGGTGAAAGCAGCAGCGCTGAAATTACTGTGGGAAAAGCCATCAGCGCAAACGATATGTCGATGAGGCCAATAATCACACGCAGGTTTGAAATGGCTCCGATGATAATGACAATCACAAAAATGTAGTTGTAAATGTATCCGTATTTTGCGCCGGCAACAAAACCAAGGCATTTTGTTCCGTAATATGGAAAAGCAAAAAGAGTTGACATGGCAAAAAATGTAACACTGAGCACCAGCAGGTATTTCCCAAAAACGGGAATTGCCATATCAAAAGCATGTGCTGTTAATGAAATTCCATCAGCCGAACTCTCAATCCACGAATCGGTAATTATGATGGCCAGTGCGGTCATGGTGCAAATAAGAATGGTGTCAATAATGGGACCCAGCATGGCCACCAGGCCTTCGCGAATGGGCTCGCTGGTTTTTGCAGCGCCGTGTGCCATGGGCGCGGTACCCAGCCCGGCTTCGTTTGAAAATGCAGCACGCCGAACACCGGTAATAATAACTGCCCCCAGCGAACCACCCAACACGGCGTTTCCGGTAAACGCATCGTTAAAAATGGTTTTAAATGCAGGAATAATTTGTGCCGGACTTGAAAAAATAATGTACAAAACGGTAAGAACGTACACAACCACCATAAACGGGACTACCCGGCCGGTAACATTCCCGATTCGTTTGATTCCGCCAATTACAACAATTCCGACAATGATTGAGATAACAATACCGGTTATTAAATCCGACTGAAAAGTGCCACCCAGGTTATTGGGAATTAAAACTACATCGCGAATCATTTGGGTGAGCTGGTTGGCCTGAAAAAGCGGAGAAACGCCAATCATTCCCATAACGGAGAAGAAAATGGCCAGTGGTTTCCAGTTTTTGCCCAGCCCTTCGGTAATAAAATACATGGGCCCGCCCTGTATTTCTCCGTTCGAGTCTTTTCCGCGGAACATAACCGCCAGTGAGCAGGTAAAAAATTTAGTGCTTACCCCGAGCAACGCCGACACCCACATCCAGAAAATGGCGCCCGGCCCGCCCATGGTGATGGCGACGGCAACACCGCTCACATTTCCCATCCCAACCGTTCCTGCCAGTGCGGTGGAAAGCGCCTGGTAATGCCGCAACTGGCCGGGCTCGTTTGGGTCGTCGTATTTCCCGGTTAATATTTTCAGGGCATGTGTAAAATAACGCAGCGGTGCCAAACGTGAGTAAATTAAAAAGTAAAATCCCCCGCCTAAAAGAAGGATTAAAACCGGCGTTCCCCAAATAAAATCAGCCGCCCGAATGATGTATTGACCTGCTGTTTCAAACATCTGTCTAAGAAAATGTAAATCATGTTAAAAAACAAATCAAAAAAATGGAAAGGAAACTTGTCATTGTAAAAATGTAAAGTATATTTGTCATATTGAAAAGTATAGTTTACAATGGAAGTTGCAATCGGAACATTTTTAATCGTAGCTTATTTTGTTATTTTACTGCGTTTTTTCTCTGCCGCAAGAAGAACGTTTGATGTATTCAGACTCAACCCGCACTTATTGCCCTGGTGGTGGAAGTTTGTTGGAGTAGGCTGGTTGCTTTTTGTATCGGGTTATTCCATTTTTGAGGGAAATTTCGATCTGTCATCGAATAAATTTTTGCTTGTTGGAGTATATTTTGGCCTGCTACAGATTGCCTTTTCAAAAGAAAAAAACGAAGATGAATTTGCGGTTCAAATCCGGGTAAAAGCGATGTATGTTTCAATAATCTCGTTGTTTTTTCTGGTTGGTGTATTTTCTTCTTTTGAAATTACAAATCCGGATTCGTTTTCAAAAAATGCTTTTTTAACATTTATGATGCTTTTTAACGCCACGCTGGTGGTTTACCTGAGTTATTTTTATTTTACAAAATACGGTTTCAAAAAAAATAAATCATGAGTTTCTTTTGTTCTGATTTTTATGGCAATCGCGCTTTTTTCGTCACAGGTATATTTTTATGCAACCGTTTACAGTTCGCTAAAAAAGAAAAATAAGTGAAATGAAAACAATTGTTGTTATATGTGTTGTTGTAATGTTTATTGCATTCGGAATATGGATTACAAAAGATAATTATGAAAAAGCAGTGTTTAAAAAATTGATTCTTTTTCCGAGGTGGTTTAAATATTTAGGCATAGTAATTTTTTTAGTAGGTGCAATTCTTCCGTTCGAACTTGGTTTATTGTATGAGGGGAAGAATTTTCTTGGCCTTCAAATTGCAAATATGGGTCTTTTCCTCATCTGTTTTTCAAAAGATAAAAATGAAGATGAAATGATTAACCTGGTTCGCTTAAAATCATTTTACCGAAGTGTGATTTCAGGGTTTCTTTTTTCCGCTGTTTTATACGCAATCAGTGTATTTAGCGGTAATGAGGGAAATTATACTTCGGCCACCGAACTGGTAATGTTTATTTTGATTGTTTATTTATTTAATTTTTATATCACAAAATCCAGGATCAGGAGTGAAAAATAGCCTGAAAATAGAACGCGCCATTAAAAACCTCACCCAGGAAGACCTGGCGAAAATGATTGGTGTTTCGCGGCAAACCATTAATTCCATTGAAACAGGCCGATACGTTCCTTCAACGGTTTTGGCATTGAAAATTTCCGGTATTTTTGAAAAGCCTGTAAATGAGATATTTTGGCTGGAAGATTTGGATTGACTATTTTAAAACCACTTTTGCGAAAACCGGTAAATGATCCGATGGAAACCGGTGATCTCTAAAATCGGTTAAAACGGCATATTTCAACACTTTAACTCCTCCGTAAACAAAAACGTAATCGATCCTGTTTTCCATAGGTGCATCTATATTAAAACTCTGGAATGTACCAACCGGCCCGTAAGGAGGTTCTTCCGAAACTTCGCGGCTGTCAGCCATATATTTTTTCAGCAGTTGGATGGGCTCGGTGTCGGGTGTAAGATTAAAATCGCCGGTTAAAATAACAGGCAGGTTTTTGTCCTGCACCATTTCGCGTATTTTTTTGTAAATGAGTGAAGCTGAGTTTTTGCGGGCTTCCACTCCGCGGTGATCAAAATGCGTATTAAAAAACAAGAATTGTTTCCCGGTTACTTTTGATTGAAATTTTCCCCAGGTTACAACACGGTTTAAAGCGGCATCCCAGCCTTTACTGGGTTTTTCAGGCGTTTCGGAAAGCCAGAATGTTCCATGCTTTAGCAGAATAAATTTTGCCGGGTCATAAAATACAGGCGAAAATTCGCCTCCTTCTTTGCCATCATCTCTTCCTACGCCAAACCACTCATATTCGGGAAGCTGGTTTTTTACATCTTCAATTTGCCCGATCAGCGCTTCCTGAAGTCCAAATATATCTGCATCATGAAACTGCAGTAAACCGCTCACCATTTCTATACGGTTGGGCCAGGCATTTTCACCGTCATTTGGGGTATTGTACCTGATGTTGAAACTGATAATATTCATTTGTTGTGCGAAAATGGTTGCCGGTAATAACAGCAGAATTAGTACAAGTTGTTTTTTCATTCTTCACAAAAATTATAAGGTTGATAATTGGCAAGGTCTTGTTTCCCTGCTACAATTGTTTTTCTGCTTTCGGTTTCACCTTTAATCACATAGGTATAGCAAAAATCGGTGATTACTTCAAAATATTCTTTCATTGGTTTGTTTGCGATTTCATGTCCGGCTCCGCAGGTGGTGTGCAGCCAGTAGGGAACACCAAGCCGGTCGAGCTTTTGGGCAATGGTGTGCGAACCGTGTAAAAGCAGATATCCCGGACTTTCCTCCGGACAATAATGATGAGGTGCAGATGCATAAGGAACCAAATTGTCATCGGTGCCGTGAAACAGAAGTGATGGGATGGCTGATTCGTTGTAAACAACGGTAGTATCAGGAATGGCACCTGCCATACTCACGACCCCGGCGTAAGAAACCGGGCCCGAATCGAGGCCGTAGCAATAGGGTGGCTGGTAAGCGGTATTTAAAACGGTTTCGGCTCCGGCGCTGCTTCCTGCAATAATTATTTTTTGAGGATTGATGCCAAATTCAAAACGGTTTTCAATAAGAAAAAAAGTGGCGTCCTGCAAATCTTCCATGGCCGCATAAAATGTGTTTATTTTTTCGTTGGCCGGGCAGTTACACCCAAAGCCGCCGGGTTTATCTTTTCTTGTTAAGCGGTATGAAACGGAGGCCACAACATAGCCGTATTTTGAAAGTTCGGTGCAAAATTCCTGAATATCTTCGCTGTTTCTTTGCCCGTTTTGAAATCCTCCGCCATGAACGTAAATCAGGGTTGCCCTTTCTGTTTCTGAATCAAATTCCGGGAGATAAATATCCAAATCCAGGTTTTCACCGTCTTTTGATGCATAGGTAAGTGTTTGTACCGAAACCTCGTCAGTTATGATTTCGCGGTATCTTTCCTGTGCATTTAAGAGCGTTGTATTGAGTAAAATAAGAAGGAATGGAATTACACGTTTCATTTTTCTTTTTTTGCGAATATAAAATTTATCGTGCAAAGTAACTAAAAAAAGATGGAACCTGAATTTTCAGATTCCATCAAAATACCCCGTTTAAATGATGCGGTAAAATATTTATCCACCGCTTGTGTAATCTATCTTCCCAGAATGCTTTTTTCCTGTTCTGTGCCGGTTCAACACCAAAAACTAAACCGATGTTTTTAGTGTTTTGATAATTAGGTGGTTGTGTTTTTGTTCTGTTGTTTTGGTTGATTCAGAATGGGACAGGTATTCTATAATGTTATTAGAAAGAGATAAAAAAACTAAAAAAGTAATTCCGGATTATTTGAAAAAATTAGTTCGTGGTGAAGCAGCCAGCGTTTCCGTTCAATACCTCCTGCATAACCGGTTAATTTGCCATTAGTGCCAATTATTCTATGACAGGGTATGATAATGGCAATTGGATTTTTCCCGTTGGCCAGGCCTGCGGCGCGTGTGTTTTTTTCTGAACCCGAAAGTCTTGCAATATCAAGGTAGGTGGCTGTTTTGCCAAAAGGAACGCTCTGTAGCAGATTCCATATTTTTTTCTGAAATTCAGTGCCCTTCGGTTGTAGTTCAAGTTGAAATGTCTGGCGTTTTCCTTCGAAATATTCGCTGAGTTGTTGTTTTGCTTTTTCCAGTATTTCGGGAAGGTTTAAGTCTGCAGTGCCTTTGGAATTTTGAAATTTAACCGACAACAGAAAATCAGTATCCGAGGTTAGTTTCAGCCAGCCAACCGGGGTTTTAAGGTAATCGGTATATATGTTTACTTTCATAAAAAAAATCCGGCAATAAAGATACCGGATTTTTTTTATTGTTTGATTTTTAGTATTAATACCGTTCGCGTTTTGTATATTTTGTGTGAAGCAGATGATGCGAAATTTCACCCAGCGGTTCTTTCAAAAAATCGCGATATAGTTTTTGTATCTCCGGATTTTCATGTGATTTCCGAATGGGTAATCCTTTGTCTTCAGCATAAATTGCTTCGGCCCTCTTTTTACGTATTTCAGGACTGGTTGGGATTGGTTGGCCTCCACCACCCAGGCATCCACCCGGACAGGCCATAAATTCGATAAAATGATAATCGGCTTTTCCCGATTTCACAGCATCCATAACGGTTTTTGCATTTACCAGTCCGTGGGCAACGGCACATTTTAGTTCAACCCCATCAAGGAAGGCCCATTCTTTCAACGGATTTTCAATTTTAATCGTTGCTTCCCTTATGCCTTCTGTCCCGCGTACCGGTGTGATATCCAGGTTTTCAAACGGAACTTCGCGGCCGGTTACTATTTCATAAGCTGTTCGCAATGCAGCTTCCATAACCCCTCCGGTTGCACCGAAGATCACACCTGCTCCGCTGGATTCGCCCATCAGCCGGTCGAATTTTACCGGTTTCAGTTTGTTGAAATCCAGGCCGGCCTGTTTGATCAGAATGGCCAGTTCGCGCGTGGTTAAAACATAATCTACATCCCGGTAGCCGCTGTCGTGCATTTCCGGGCGATAGGCTTCAAATTTTTTCGCTGTGCACGGCATAATTGAAACCGAAACAATATTTTCGGGCTCGAGGTTTCGTGCTTTGGCGTAATATGTTTTTGCCAGTGCGCCAAACATTTGCTGCGGCGATTTACAGGTAGAAAGATGATCCAGATGCTCCGGATACATATGTTCGATATATTTTATCCATCCCGGTGAACAGGAAGTTGCCATTGGCAAACTCACATTGGGATCTTTGTCAACCAGCGCTTTTTTCAGACGGGTCAGGAGCTCAGTTCCTTCTTCCATTATGGTGAGGTCGGCGGTGAAATCGGTATCCAGTACAGAGTCAAATCCGAGCCTTTTTAATGCTGCCGCCATTTGGCCGGTAACACGTGAGCCGGGTTCAAGCCCAAGTTCTTCACCCAGGCCAACTCGCACAGCCGGCGCGGTTTGAACAACCACATGTTTTTTCGGGTCTGCAATGGCTTCCCATACTTCCTCGATGTAATTTTTTTCAACCAGTGCGCCTGTTGGACAGTGGTTTACACATTGCCCGCAATTGGTGCAAACCACATCGCGCATGGCTTTTTCAAAAAAGGTGGTAATTTTCATTTTATCACCTTTGTGGGCAACTGTCAAAGCATTTACACCCTGCAGTTCGGCGCATGTTCGCACGCAACGCTGGCAACGGATACATTTGCTGTCGTCTTTTATAATCGACGGCGAAAACATATCGATGGTATAATTTTTTAAAGGCACCAGTTCAATAAAATCCTGTGTCATAATTTTATATTCTGAAGCCAGTTCCTGTAATTCACAGTTGCCATT
>JAFGDX010000024.1 GCA_016931875.1 Prolixibacteraceae bacterium | reverse complement strand
GTTGTAATTTTGCCCGTAAGCGTTTCCATAATTTTGGTCTCCAGTTCCTGTGCCAGTTCGGGATTATCAACAATAAGATTACGCACGGTTTCTCTTCCCTGCCCTAATTTGGTTTCGCCGTAGCTAAACCACGATCCGCTTTTTTTGACGATATTGAGCTGAACCCCCAAATCGATGATTTCGCCCGATTTTGAAATTCCCTCACCATACAAAATATCGAATTCGGCTTTCCGGAAAGGCGGAGCCACTTTGTTTTTCACCACTTTTACCCGAACATTGTTCCCCATCACCTCGTCTCCGTCTTTTATCTGGCCAATTCTCCGGATATCCAGACGAACCGATGCATAAAACTTAAGTGCATTTCCACCGGTTGTGGTTTCAGGATTCCCAAACATCACGCCTATCTTTTCCCGGAGCTGGTTGATAAAAATGCAACAGGTTTTTGTTTTGTTGATATTTGCCGTGAGTTTACGCAAAGCCTGCGACATCAGCCGGGCCTGCAACCCCATTTTTGAATCGCCCATTTCTCCTTCCAGCTCAGCTTTGGGTGTGAGTGCGGCAACCGAGTCGATAACCACAATATCCAATGCTCCCGAGCGAATCAGATTATCCGCAATTTCGAGGGCCTGTTCGCCATTGTCGGGTTGAGAAATCAACAACTCGTCAATATCAACCCCCAGTTTTTTGGCGTAATACGGGTCAAAGGCGTGTTCGGCATCAATGATGGCTGCAATTCCGCCAGCCTTTTGAGCTTCGGCAATGGCATGAATGGCGAGCGTGGTTTTACCGGAAGATTCGGGCCCGTAAATTTCAATCACCCTGCCTTTTGGATAACCTCCTATTCCGAGTGCCACATCAAGGGCAATCGAGCCCGAAGAAATTGCAGGAACATCGTCGGCCACACGATCGCCCATCCGCATAATGGATCCTTTTCCGTAACTTTTTTCAATTTTATCCATTGTGAGCTGAATGGCTTTCAGCTTCTCTTTGTTCATCTGTTTTTTTTCTTCTTGTGTCATGTTTAGTATTGGTTAAATATTCAACGTTTTTTCTATTTGCCGGGTATGATCATCGGTTTTCACCTTTTCAAAAATTGCTTCAATCACTCCGTTTTCATTAATTACAAATGTGGTTCGCAGCACGCCCATGTATTTTTTGCCAAACATACTTTTTTCGCCCCAAACACCGTACCTCTGTAGAATTTCTTTTTCGGTATCGGCAATCAGGTTAAAATTCAACCCAAATTTTTTGGCAAATTTCATATGCGACTTCACATCATCGGGGCTCACCCCAACCACTTCGAATCCTTTTTCGAGCCAGGCATTGTAATTGTCGTTCAGGTTACACGATTCTGCTGTGCAGCCGGGTGTGTCGTCCTTAGGATAAAAATAGAGTATCAGTTTCTTTCCTTTAAAATGGCTTAACCCAATCTCTTCACCTCGTTGGTTTGGTCCCCTGAAATCAGGTGTTTTGTCCCCAACTTTTAAATGTGTCATAAAAAATCTGTTTTTTTTTGGTTGTACAAATATACATTTTATAATGATAAAAATCAGGTATAAATCTACTGTATTCACCCCAGGAAAATTCTCCATTATTTACTGCTTCGTACAAAATTTGTAACTTTACCTTCTATAAATACCGGAACCTTAGGGAGAATATTGATGATAAAAAGGATATTTCTTGTAACAATAAGTTTAATAATTTTGTTTTCCGAATCAAGGGGAGCTTTGCCCGCCTTTCAGGACAAAAAACCATCAAAAGCTTTTGAACTGTTTGATAACAAACAATATGTTGAAGCCGAGCCCTTATTCAAAGAATTGATATGGGAAGAGCCTGATTCGCTGGAACTTTATTATTATTACGGAGCCTGTCGCACGGAGAATAAAAACTACTCGGAATACGATCTCATTCAACTACTAAATGCCGATCCTGCCAAAGTACCGCAAAAACTAAACTACTACCTCGGAATTCAGTACCAGGCGCAGGAAAACTGGGAGCAGGCACTAAAACACTTCAATAAATACCGGATGAACAGCGCTCCCGAAGAACAGGAACAACTAAATATTGCTTCTAAAATTCAGGAATGTTACAACCAGGAAAATCCTTACCGCAACCTTGTAACACAGGTAACTGAAAGTTCACTGGCAAAAACACGCACCGAAACGATTTTACCCGATACCCTAACAACGGGGCATAAAACAGGAACAGAAACGGAATCAACCAGTTTTACACCTCCGCGAATGATTCAGAAAGAGGAAAATCTATCTGTTTCGGAGGAAAGCGGAAAACCAATTGAATTTATCGTAAACAGCCGAATTACCTATTACAACACCCGCCATTTTCAAACTGAAGAAGGCCGGACACTTTTTAATAAAAGCCAGGAAAAGCAGCAACGGCTCGACTCACTTCTGGCGAAAACCGATGAACTGAGAGAAGCCTATCGTGAGGCAAGCACCAGCGCATTGAAAAATATTTTCGGGGAAAAAATTGTCGCTCTTGAAAACGAACTGTATCCACAAAAAGAAGAAGTAAACAACCTGCTTCTTCAGGCACAAAAAGCGGAATACGATTACTGGAGCACAGCCACAAACAACGAAATTGAAGAATTTATTCAAAAGTCAGCAAGCGAAAGACAACAACCTGAACCGGAAGAAACCGCCACAGAAACCGTTGCACCGGACACCGTTCTGTTCAATCCTGAAATATTCTTAACCGAAGACAACAACGATGTTTTACTGGAAGAACCACGGCAAAAAGACGAACTGATTTACCGGATTCAGATTGGTGCATACAGCCGCGGGCTGCCTGCCTATGTTGAACGGTTGTATAAAAAACTGTCGGTTATTCGGAAAATTGATAATTATACCGATGAAAACGGAGTGGTAGTTTACACCACCGGAAAACTCACCAATTTGGATGATGCTGTAAAAATGCAAAAACAAGTTCGGCAGGAAGGAGTAGAAGATGCATTTGTTGTACCGTATTTTAACGGAAAAAGAATAACTTTGGAAGAGGCTAAAAAAATTGAAGGTGAACTATGACATCAGAGCAAACAAAAAAGCGATCCGCCGATGATTTCAAAGAAAATGTTTCTGGTGAAAACATCCTGATTTTACACAACGACGAAGTGCATTCGTTCGATTATGTAATCAATGCACTTATTGATGTTTGTGAACACGGGTACGAACAGGCTACACAATGTACCATTATTACGCATTACAAAGGCAAATGCGATATCAAAAAAGGGAGTTTTGAGCTTCTGAAAATCATGAAAGATGCCTTGCTGGAAAGAGAATTAAACGCAACAATTGACTAAACAATATGACTATTTTTGCCATAATACTTCTGATTTTGCTGGGACTATTGCTCCTGCTTATCGAGTTTGCCGTTATTCCGGGAGTGACGGTTGCCGGAATTGGAGGTTTCCTGCTGTTGGGAGCCAGTGTTTATATTGCTTTTTCGGAATATGGAACCGGAGCCGGATTTATTACCTTAACAGTTGTATTAATTGCAGCGCCGGCAATGATTTACTATTTTTTTAAATCAAAATCAGGAAAAAAAATGATCCTGGAATCAAACATTGTGGGAAAAGTGGAAACCGTTAATGCAGAAAAAATAAAAGTAGGCGATATAGGAAAATCGATTGGCAGACTGGCCCCTTCAGGAAAAGTAAAAGTGAACGGTGAAGTAGTAGAAGCACAATCGACAGGCAGTTTTGTCGACCACAATACAGAAATAAAAGTGTTAAAAATATTGACCAATAAAATTATTGTAGAACCTGTAAAAAAAGTATAAAATGATTGAATCACTTGGTACCTGGGGATTAATTATCGGAGTAATTGTATTACTTTTTATTATCCTCTATTTTATTCCTATCGGACTCTGGTTTTCAGCGCTGGTTTCCGGTGTACGAATTTCGCTGTTACAACTCTTTCTGATGCGTTTCCGAAAAGTTCCTCCGGGAGTAATTGTGCGCGCTTTAATTGAAGGAACCAAAGCAGATGTTCCGCTAAGCCGTGATGATTTGGAAGCACACTACCTTGCCGGCGGACATGTGGCACGCGTGGTACATGCCCTGGTGTCGGCAGCAAAAGCAAACATCGAACTGCCATTTAATATGGCCACCGCTATCGACCTTGCAGGGCGCGATGTTTTTGAAGCTGTTCAAATGTCGGTTAATCCCAAAGTAATTAACACGCCTCCGGTTACGGCCGTTTCAAAAGACGGTATTCAGCTGATAGCCAAAGCACGGGTAACCGTTCGGGCCAACATAAAACAATTGGTTGGAGGAGCAGGCGAGGAAACGGTGCTTGCCCGTGTAGGTGAAGGAATTGTTTCGTCCATCGGGTCGTCGCACTCGCATAAAGCGGTGCTGGAAAATCCGGATTTTATTTCACGGGTAGTTTTGGAAAAAGGACTTGATGCCGGGACCGCATTTGAAATCCTGTCGATTGATATTGCCGATATTGACATTGGCAAAAACATTGGCGCCGTACTTCAAATGGATCAGGCAGAAGCCGACAAGAATATTGCACAGGCCAAAGCCGAAGAACGCCGTGCCATGGCAATTGCCCTTGAACAGGAAATGAAGGCCAAAGCCCAGGAAGCACGCGCAAAAGTTATTGAGGCCGAAGTTCAGGTCCCGCTTGCCATTGCCGAAGCCTTTAACAAAGGAAACCTTGGTGTAATGGATTATATGAAATATAAAAACATTATGGCCGATACTTCCATGAGAGATTCTATTGCGGGTGAAGAAGGGAAAAAAGGAGAATAACACAATCTTAATTATTTGTCATCGTCATACGGTTTTGTATCGTATGACGATTTTTTTTGCAAAATCCGTTTTCAAACACAATTTTCAGGAATTAACATTGACTTAAAGTATGATGAAAAACATGCTTTTTAATATTCAGTTAACCTTGAAATGTGTTTTACAGCATACATTTGCAGCATAGTTTTAGTTCATAAGTTTAGGTTTGATTAGTTTTATTGGTTTAGTTAGGTTGAAAAGGATGGGTGCTGACCCGTCCTTTTTTACTTTTAAAATGTTCACTGATGTTGTTTCCTGAATCATTGCTCAGTAAAATGCCGGACTCTTCTACAGAAAAATACACTCAAATTCCTATAAAACTCTTTCCGGAGCTGAAATCCGCAAAACAATTCCCGGTTTTTCCATATAGATTTAATCGAATTATCATAGATTTTAAATATGCTGTACAACATGTTTCTTAACATTTAGTTAACCTGCAACAATGTTTTTCAGCATATATTTGTATCAGAGTTTTAGTTCATAAGTTTAGGTTTGATTAGTTTTATTGGTTTAGTTAGGTTGAAAAGGATGGGTGTTGACTCATCCTTTTTTCATTTATAGCCCCTCCCTACTACCCCAAACAGGGAGGATTTCACACAGAAACATAGCACCAACAACTTATATTCCCCTAACAATCTCCTCAGGATATTCAATGTTTACCAAAAATAACCCCTGGGCGGGTGCTGATGCTCCGGCAGCACTGCGGTCTTTTACTTCAATTACTTTTTTGAAATCATAAACCGACAGTTTTCCTTTGCCTACTTCCAGCAAGGTTCCCACAACGGCACGCACCATATTTCGTAAAAACCGGTCGGCTTTTATGGTAAATACAAGTTGTGTTCCCAGTTTTTCCCATGCCGCATGGTAAATTTTGCAATTATTGGTTTTTACATCGGTATGGAGGCGACTGAAGCTGGTAAAATCTGAATAATTGAAAAGTAAGCGGGCTGCCTCATTCATTTTGGCCACATCAAGAGCAGGAGTAAATAAATAAGCCGTTTCAATGGCAAATGGCTCCTTTTGTGTAGAGATAAAATATTTATAAGTTCTCGACAGAGCATCGAAACGCGCGTGGGCCGCAGATTTCACTTTCCACAAATTCTGAACAGCAATATCAGCCGGCAAAAAACGGTTGAGTTTGTAAAGCAGGTTCAGGGTTTCCAGATTTTTATTTTCCGTATCGAAATGCAACACAAAAAACAATGCATGCACACCTGTATCTGTTCGGCCGGCACCAACCACGCTTATTTCTTCGCGCAACAATGTAGATAAGGCTTTTTCCATTACCTCCTGCACCGAAACAGCATTGGGCTGTATCTGCCACCCGTGATACCGGGTGCCCTTGTAACTCATCTGTAAAAAATACCGTTGTGCCATCACTTTTTTTCCTGTGGCAAAGTAATAATATTATTGTTAAAATGCGAGATGCTGAAAAAAGGCCCAACACACCATTTTACGGTAAAATGCAAATGCGTTTCCCGGGGTTCATTTTACTATCAGGCTCTTATTCAAAAAAAAATTCCCGCCGGCCTGTATTTTTATAATATATACACCGGGTATCCAGTTGTTTGTTTGAATTGTGGACAGGTGAACAGCACCGTTGCTTTTTTCATGGGAATTATACACCAACAGTCCACTACTGCTGTAAATTTGTGTGTAAACCGGTTCTCCAGCCTTTGTTTTCAGTTCAATCACAATTTTTTCCCTCGCCGGATTGGGATACACTTTTAAAGGACTGAAACTATTTTTTTGAGTATTTGTGTGATTAGGAATGGCCGTTTTGGCTTTGTTTTCATAAAGCAGTACATTTTTATGCCCCCATCCGATTGATAAGATATCCAAATCACCGTCGTTATCAATATCAACCGTTACTGCCCCATCGTGATGTTCATCGCCTGTGTGTACGGTATGCCGGGCCCATTTTCCCGCATTTCCCGTAAGGTTTTCAAAAACAAACATGTTCGCGCTGTCGGGTTCGGCCAGATTATGTTCGCCCACCACAAGGTCAACATCGCCGTCATTGTCCATATCAACGGCATCCAGGCTCATTGGCCCCACCACGTTTGCAACCATGTTCTCCTGCCATTCCCCACCTACACTGTCGGTTGGTTTGTACCAAGCCAGTTTCCCCATAACATTTATGGCTTCGTATCCGATAATTGCTTCCGGCATTCCATCGTTATCGATATCAGCCAGTTTATTTCTGTCGGGTGCTTCTTCCAGCAGGCTCAGTATGTTCAAATTCCAAACTCCCTGGTTGTTTTGCAGCCAGTGTGTACCAAGCAATAAATCCGGAGTTCCGTCTCTGTCGATATCGCCCGATGAAAGACATTCATCCTGCGAAATGTCTGAAATTTTTTTCCATGTCCACACTTCTTCTGACGGATTAGCAGGTACGGTAAGCGTTTGAACTCCTTTTCCGGCAACATGCCACGAGAGCGCAATTTCATAGGGAATTTCCATTTCTTTTCGCACAACCGCTATCCCCTGCAGAAAGTCACCGTCAGCCTGTTCAATATTTTGCAGAATAGTAAAATTTGCTTCTCCGTCGTTTCTGGCCCACACAAATTTGGCACTCGAAGATGCTCCTTCGCCGGTTGTCCCCAGAATATCGTAGTCTCCATCGTCATCAAAATCGTACACACACGCCATATTTTTTAACGGCTCGCCAATGTTGTTTTTGCTCCAGGTTGCGCCGGCTGTTCCCGGGTTTGTATACCACCATCCTCCGGTAATTATCTCGGGCAGGCTGTCGCCGTTTAAATCTTTTCCATCAATAAAAACCGAAGCCCATTCTTTGTTGGCGTCAACTACATGTCGCTGCCAGTCGTTGAGGGCGCCGCTGTGGTTGCCAATTGTATCCGACAGGTTACGCCAGAGTTCCACTTTTGAATTGTTGTTCCAGTTGGCTCCAAATATATCAAAATCACCATCCATGTCAATATCCGTAATTTTCATGCTGTGTGAACCTGTAGTGTCAAGCAGCTGTTTGACCCAGGTTTCTCCCGTATCCTGATTCAGCAGAATAAAAACTTCATCGGGGTCGGTACTTTGTTCCATCTGAGCCACGGCTACATCAAGTTTTCCATCGTCATTAAAATCTGCAGTGCCCACAAAATGGCAGGTGGTTTCAATTTCATCCACTATTATCTGCTCGCTCCAGGTTTCCTCTATATTTCCGGGATTTTTATACCAGGCAATTTTATGCACACCGCCAACTTCTTCTGCAGGGGCAAGTACAAAATCGGTCAGTCCATCGCCATCCACATCGCCGGTGGCAATGTAGGTGTGCGGATAGTTCCACAAAGATGTATATTGGTGTGCAGGCCAATGGTTCATTTCACCGGTATTTTCGAACCAAACTTCACCAATCACCAAATCCGGTTTATCATCGTTGTTTACATCATAAATTTTTAATCCTTCCCCCTGCGAACAGGCAACAGTGAAATATTCCCAGGTATCCGTGCTGTCTACTCTGATATATAAATGAATGGTGTCACCACTTGCAGCCGCATATTTTTGATCGCGGCCAGCCACATCGGGCCAGCCATCGCCGTTTAAATCGGCCACTTCCACATCGTGGAGGCGCACCTGTGGAGTGAGTATGTGTTTTTCCCAATCCGGGGCCTGGTAATATTGCAGTCCTTCAATGCCCACCACAAGAACATCGGGGATACTGTCCTTATTCATATCCGCCATTTCAATATCAGTGGCAATCCGGTCTTCTGAAATGATATTTTTTTGCCAGTCGGGGTACTGATACCATACCAATCCTCCTTTCCATCCGCCAACAATCAAATCGGGGAAGCCGTCGCGGTTGATATCTCCGGTAGCTTTTCCCCAGGGGCTCTCCGGCCCGTTTTCATCAACAAGCACATATTCAAACGGAACTTGTGCAAGTAACCAACTACTTAAAAGAAACCAAACAAGTATTAAACTGCCTTTTTTTTTGATGTTCATATGGTTTAAAAATATTTCAATCTTCCGATTTTATTACAACTTACTTTTTATATGTCAGGGTCAAGGGGCATCTTGTGTGCATCTCTGAATTACCGGCCCTGAACACAAAATAAAAGATATCAATTTCCGGGAAGAAAAACCAGCATATCACAGCTAATTTTTTTGCTTTCTAATTTACAAGCGGAAGAAAAAGCATTACCTGTTTATTTTTTACGGATACAACCTACTTATCCGGTTATTAAAAGAAAAACCGCCCCTTCAGCATGGAAGAGACCGGCTACCGCTCCGGGCATGTTCCCCTAAAGCATGCCCGGTGAGCTCCGGGTTATCGCAATGGCAAATCTCCAAACACCATATTCTAAAAATTGCTGATTAACTTTTTACCGTTTTGCCCGGTGCTTCGAGCAGTTACGGGTGATCTTCGAGGGCAATGCGTGCCACTGCGTAAAAATGGCTTATCTATTTTTTCATTTTTGCCATGGCATCGTTTTTGGCTTTGGCGGCATCCTGCGATTCCCCCACTTTACGCTGGTATTGCCAAGGGATACATCCGGGCCTGCGGAGGATGACTTCCCCGTTTAGAAACACCACCCGGGCTTTTTTCCGGTGGGTACTATAAATTGTATTGAGTGTTGCCTTTGCGCTATTAAACAGGTTGTACAACTCCGATGTCTCAGTGTCTTCGGTTTGGTTGAGGTTGAACTCCCCACGTGTCCGGATTAACAGTTTTTTTCCATCGGCAATGATTTTAGCCCCGTACTCTGTTTCAACCACCAGCAATGCTGTAAAGATTTGTTTTTATGTATTTTACAAAGCTACCCTCCACTTTTCGAGCAGGGTGATCCATCGTTCATTTGGGGCACAGATGTAAAATTTCTGCGCAAAAAAAAGGGCAACGGACCCGCTCATAATCATCGGTGCGCACTGAAGAAGGTTGTTTTCAGCTAAAAAACACATAATACCAGAAGGTATCTGAAAAATCGCGGGCAAGTGCGCGCTGCGCCTGTTCCCTGTTGGCGCTGTTTTCCTGAAAAACCCGGTAATATTGCCGGAAGCGCTGCACCGTTTCCTGATTGATACGGAGCCGCTGTAATTCGGGCATTTCACCCAACTTCAACTGCTGATAGGCAACCACTGCCTCCTCCACGTTTTTTGGAATTTTCCGGAAACCACACTTTTCAAGCACAGGCAACATTTCTACAATCTGCGCCATGTCTTTCTGAAGCATTAGCAGGGCAAGTTTATATTCCACCGCCGCGTAGTTGGTTGAATCTGCCCCGATAATCCAATCGAGGTTGGCCGCGGGCTCTTCCGAAAGCACAAAAAAGTCCTGTTTGGTTTTTAAGGCTTTTTTTCGTCCCAGCTCGGGGTGGTCGTTCACTGCCTCGTCATCAAACAGTAACTGTTCAAAATCCTGTGCCTCCTTTTTGTAAAACAAGGTATTTTTCAGTATCGAAATGTATTTCTGGGCTACCTTGTAATTTCCGTTTATCAGTTCGGTTTTAATCAGCATTTTAAGCCCCTCAGGAGTAAGTCCTCGCATCACCATAAATTCATAGGCCCAGCGTTGTGCCTCGTTTATCACACCGAGGGTATAATAATAATACCCCCCGCGTTT
>JAFGDX010000270.1 GCA_016931875.1 Prolixibacteraceae bacterium | reverse complement strand
TTATCGGTTCTTAATGAAGGAACAGAATCATACAAAATGATACAAAAACTGATTGTCAATCTCAAACAATAAAATATGATAAAAGGAACTGTTACCGGTCTGGGGAAAATGGGGCTTTCGCACGCCGCCATTGTAAGCGCGCATCAAAAAGTTGATATGGTTGCCGTGTGCGATACATCTTCCCTGGTACTCAATGCATTCAATAAATTCAGCAAAGTAAAAACCTACACCGATTATCAAAAAATGATCGATGGTGAAAAACCTGATTTTGTGGTTATTGCAACTCCTACCAAATTTCATTACCCCATGGTAAAATATGCGCTTGAAAACGGGGTTCATGTGTTTTGCGAAAAACCATTTACACTCACTACCCGGCAGGGGGACGAACTTACGGAGCTTGCCAGCCGGAAAGGATTGGTAAATCAGGTGGGCTTTCACAACCATTTTATCGGCACATTCCGCGAACTGAGGCGTTTGCTTGGTGAAAACGTACTGGGTGAACTGGTGCATTTTAGCGGCGAAGCATATGGCCCGGTGGTTACCCGCGAAAAAGGGTCGACCTGGCGCTCCAACTCGTCCGAAGGAGGAGGTTGTTTGTACGATTATGCATCGCATGTTATTAATCTTATTCAGGAAATTATCGGAAGGCCCCAAAAAATTAAGGGAACCCTTTTAAAAAGTATCTATTCAAAAGGAGTGGAAGATGCTGTTTTTTCATTGCTCCAACTCGAGAGCGGATTAACCGGTACGTTGCTGGTTAACTGGAGCGATGAAACCTATCGGAAAATGTCAACCTCCTTAACCGTTCAGGGGAAAAACGGAAAAATTATCTGTGATGCAACAGAAATAAAAATATATCTTAAAAAGGCAGTCCCCTCCGAAAAACTTGAAAAAGGATGGACTATTAAATACATTACCGACTTTGCCATTCCGGTAGATTTTTATTTGCGGGGTGAAGAGTACAGTGCGCAGATTGATTCTTTTGTGGATTGTGTGGACAAAAAACAACAGCCGCAATACAATACCTTTGAACAGGCAAAGTACACCGACGCAGTAATTGAGATGATTTTGGAGGACGCTAAAAAGTAGTAACATGGAAAAAGTATTATTTGGAGACAACCAGTTTTTTGCAGTAAATCATCTCTCTGATGAAAAATCGAGGGCCCAATCCATCCGCTTTAAAGATGATTCTTCGATTATCCGGGTGCTCGATCAATCCATATCATTGGGCATCAACACCTTTATGTGTACCACCCACGACCGGATAGCCAACATTTGCGAACACATCCGGCAAAACCCCGGAGGGTATAAAAATTACAAAATTTATCCGTGTATGCCCTATGCTCACAAATATGCAAATGCGGTTACCGAACTTGGTATTGCAGGTACAATAAAAAAATATGTGCCGGGCAATATTTTCGGAACTTTTGCCAAAGGGGGGATGGCCTACTTAAATAAAGATTTTGTAAAGCTGATGGAGTTACTGGTTGATGCTGAAATGAAAATGTTTACCGGGATTTCAACACCGGTGATTTTTATTCAGAATGTGCTGGTCGATTTGATTCTGGGGCTGAAAATGTATGATGTGTTTGCTGCATACGATTCCTATATTCGGAAAAAATACAACAGTGAACCCGGCTACATTACAATGAACATGCCGGCACTTGTTGACGCCCTCAATGTGGTGGGTATTGAAAACCCGGTTATTTGTTCTTCCATCAATAAAATCGGATTTCGAATGGCCGGGGGCAAAGAGATATACGAAAAGTACCTGCGTGAAAAAGAGTTCCGGCCCATTGCCATGCAGGTATTGGCAGCCGGCGCATTACAACCCAGGGAAGCCATTGAATATATTGCCCGGTTCCCAAAAATTGAATCGGTGTTGTTTGGCGCATCAACAAAAGCACACATCGAGGAAACAAAGAACCTTATAGAAGCGAATTTGTTTTAATAGAAATAATTACAAAAGAATAAGTAACCATCAAATATAAACAGATATAAGAATAATTTTTTTTCGACCTAAGTATTGAACTACGACTAATTTTTTGCAAAATTTTTTTGCATAAAATTTTTAAAAGGAAGACGGAAAGCTGAAAAATAAGGGGTTATTGTCAGTTGTCGCTCTTTCTTCATTATTTGTAAATGTTAAAACCTTTTTAAATTTTTTAGTCATGATTAAAGAACGAGAACCTGCTTTGGAAAGGATAAGCGTCATTGCCCAGGTATTCTGGACATTGGTAAGTTTTTATTTTTTGCTGTGGTATACCGGAATTGTTACCAGGGATAATTTCCTGGAAAACAGAGATCATCTGGTGCTGGCAATTGTAATTATACCCGTGTGGTTTACGCTGCTCGAAATGTATGAAATGGGTGCCATGCGGCGCATGCAGAAATACAGGACGATTGTGAAAAAATACGTGCTCCTGATTTCGATTGGCTCATTTGTGCTTTTTGTAATGATTCACCTGTTTGACTTCAATTCCATTACCGGAACTTTTTTGATGAAGTTTGCCATTCTTGACTTTTTGGTTCTGGGCATTCAGAAAATTACCGGGAGGTTAATTATTCAGTCATTCCGCAGAAAAGGTTATAATACACGTATGCTTCTTATTATTGCGGATAAGAGTGGTATTTCGTTTATTAACCAGGTAATTGAAACCAATGACTGGGGATACAAAATTTGGGGAATAATAAGCGATTCGCCTGAGGTCCATAACAAATTTGGCAACCAATACCCGATTTACCCGGAAAGTGCAGATTTTGCGCAACTGATTGACGAAAAGGTGATTGATGATGTATTTTTCTGCAAACAGGATTTTAGTACTACTACTGTACGAAAGTTGGTTGATGAATGCCGCGAAGTTGGGGTTGGGTTCCATCTCCACAACAAAGTACTTGCATTTGGCGGAATCAACCCGAAACTGTCATTTTTAAACCGGCAGTTCTTCCTTTCATTCCGGAATACTCCAGAGAACTACGTAGCTCTCAAAATAAAAGAAGCGATCGATTTTTTTATGGCTATTGTAATTTTGATTCTTATTTCGCCGGTCATGCTGGCCATAGCCATTCTTATAAAACTTGAAGACGGAGGCCCGGTTCTTTTCAAGCAAGTGAGGGTGGGAAAACACGGGCGCTTATTTAAATGTTTGAAATTCAGGACTATGGTTACAGATGCCGAGGACTTAAAAGAAAAACTTATGGCATTGAACGAGCAGGAGGGACCTGTATTTAAAATCAAAAACGACCCGCGGGTAACCAGGGTGGGCCGGTTTTTACGCAAAACCTCACTCGATGAGTTGCCTCAGTTTATTAATGTACTGATTGGAGACATGTCGATTGTTGGACCAAGACCCCCGGTTCCGTCAGAAGTGAAACAGTACAAACGGAGTTTAAACAGAAGACTGAGCGTAAACCCGGGTATTACCTGTATTTGGCAGGTCTCCGGGCGAAACAACATCCCGTTTGACAAATGGATGGAAATGGATATGGAATATATTGATAACTGGTCGCTTACGCTCGATTTTATTATCATCCTTAAAACATTTAAAGTTGTATTTTCAGGCAATGGACAATAAATCTGTTGCCAAAATCCCTAATTGTCAACAATAACATTCTTTAAATGTTATGTGATAAAGCGGAATATGTCTTTGTTCAAAAATGACACACAAAAGAAAATGGAAAATATCACTTATTAGTAAACCAATATTTTACCCATGAAGAAAATACTAATATTTAGTTTTGCATTACTACTTGTTATCTTTCATACTTCATGCAGAAGTTCAAAAGATCTGACGATGTTTCAGGATTTGCAGAATAATGTAAGCTTATACAAAATTCCTGAAAAAGCTCCTGAATACTTTATAAAGCCCTTTGACAATCTTTATTTAAGTATTTTGACCCTCGATCCTCAGGTGAATCAGTTGTTTAATCCGAGTACTGCCGGCGGTGGAACAGGGATAGCCTCGGGCACCCAGCAAATGTACGGCGACCGAGCCAGCCAATACATTAATGGTTATATGGTTACCGAACAGGGGTTTATATCACTCCCTATTCTTGGTCAGGTGGAAGTAGCCGGATTAAATTTACTGGAAGCACAGGAACGTATCAAACAACGTGCTGAGGAATATTTGAAAGATCCGAATGTAAAAGTAAAAGTTCTGAATTTTAAGGTAAATGTTACCGGCGAGGTTCAAAACCCGGGTCTTTATTATAATTATGAAGGAAGTCTGAATATTTTGGATGCCCTGAGCATGGCAAGCGGTATCACCCAATTTGCCGATCTGCAGAATGTTTTGGTAATCAGGCACAACAGCGATGTTACAAAAACATACAATCTTAATTTAACCGATAAAAGTGTTTATCTCTCAGATGTTTTTTATCTGCAACCAAACGATATTGTATACGTTAAACCCAACAAATACAAACGTTCTAACGAGAACAGCAACATCTATTCACTGATTCTGTCTACAATATCTACCATTTTAGTTGCAGCTACAGTAATTTCAAAAATTTAAAAATCACTCACCATGGAAAGAATTGACGAAATTATAAGTTTAATTGATGCGCATGAAAAGAAGCAAACCAAAAATTTGTTTCTGAAATATTTTAAAAAATGGCCATGGTTTGTAGCAGTTTGCGC
>JAFGDX010000269.1 GCA_016931875.1 Prolixibacteraceae bacterium | reverse complement strand
TAAAAGCTTCGCGTTAATCTTCCGGGTCCTTCCAGTCTCCGTTTTCCCGAATGAGTTGCTCCAGTTCCTCCACAGCATCTTCATACGGGATGTTCCGTTTGATGGGTTTTAGCCCCTTGTACAGATTCACGCGGTTGATTCCTGCGCCCACAAAGCCATAATCAGAGTCACCCATTTCGCCGGGACCGTTTACCACACACCCCATAATTCCGATTTTCAGATGATCGAGGTGTTTAAAGTGCGCTTTGATTTTTAGCGTGGTTTCGTGCAGGTTGAACAGTGTACGTCCGCAACCCGGGCACGAAATAAATTCGGTTTTTGACGTCCTCATCCGGCTGGCCTGTAAAATGCCAAAACTGAGGTCTTTCAATTCAGTAAATGTAATGTTCTCGCTGTCGTTCGAAATACAGATTCCATCGCCGTAACCATCAAGGAAAAGCGCACCCAAATCAATGGAGGCTTTTATCTGAAGGTCTTCCAGTGTTTCTGCATTATACCGGCGGTACAAAATTACCGGAACTTTCCAGATATGGGTTTCCAGGCTCATAAAGAAAGCCCGCAGTTCGGCCATCGGGTTTTTATTAAAGCTCTCGAGGATGAGGACGGTTTTCCGGGTTTGTTTTAGTTTGGTAATAATTTCCGGGTGTTTATCCATAAAACGGTCGAACTCCATTTTACTGGTGCGGATAAATTTCATCCTTCCCCAGCGTGTACTTTCAAAAAGATATTCTTCCAGTGTAATAATGGGATATTCTTCTCCGTGAATATCGAGGATTTTGTTACCTGAAAGAAAATAGTCAGGAATTAATTTTCCGCGAATCGGTATCATTTCCTGCAAACTGCGGTCGCCCAAATCGGCAACCACCACCGGAAGCGATTCTCCTCCCATGTTTAATACCGGGCGGGTGGAGCGCCGTTCATATTCAAAGGGGTTGGGCTGGGCAATCATGGGCGCGGTAATGGGCTCATGGTCCTGATAACTTTTGACATGATTCACCATCTTTAACGCCACAGGAATTTCCCTTACCGGTCGTTCGGTCAGGGAAACACGGATGGTGTCGCCAATTCCGTCGGCAAGCAGCGCGCCAATCCCCACCGCCGATTTAATCCGGCCGTCTTCTCCCTCACCGGCTTCGGTAACCCCCAGGTGCAGCGGATATTTCATATCTTCCAGCCGCATTTTGTAGTTGAGCAGCCGCACGGTGTAAACCATCACCCGGGTATTGCTCGATTTGATGGAAATAACCACGTTGTTAAAATCCTCTTTTTTGCAAATCCGCAGAAATTCCATCACCGATTCCACCATTCCCGAAGGCGTGTCGCCGTAACGGCTCATCACCCTGTCGGAAAGGGATCCGTGGTTGGTGCCAATGCGCAGCGCCGTGTTATTTTCCTTTAATATTTGCAGAAAGGGAATAAACTGTTCCTCAATTTTATGCAGTTCCTGTTTGTATTCTTCGTCGGAATATATTTTGTTTACAAACTGAGCCCGTTTATCATAAAAATTCCCCGGGTTAATCCGTACTTTCGAAATGCTTTTTGCTGCAATTTCCGCCAGCCGGGGGTTGAAATGAATATCGGCAATCAAAGGGGTATTGTAGCCCCTTTCATTTAGTTGGCTTTTTATGTTTTTCAGGTTTTCTGCATCACTAATGCTTTTAACCGTAACCCGCACATAATCAGCTCCGGCCTTTATCAGCCGGATGATTTGTTCAACAATGGCTTCCGTGTCCGACGTGTCGGTGTCGGTCATGGTTTGAATACGGATGGGATGGTTCCCTCCCACCGGAACACCCCCAATATTTACTTCCCAGGTTTTTTGTCTTTCGTAGCGGGTTAAATCCTTTATATAATTGAAATTACGATCCTTCATTTATAAAATCTGTTTAGCTGAGTTGCAAATTTAAGCTAATGCTTTCAAAATAAAAAGAATCGACTATTTTTGTTTGCAATTATAAATGTATGACAGTAGAAACGAGCAACATAACAAAACTATTTGGAAAGCAAAAAGCGCTCGACAGCGTAAGTATTTTGGTAAAGAAAGGAGAGCTCGTGGGGTTTTTGGGGCCAAACGGCGCCGGAAAGTCAACCCTCATGAAGATTGTCAACGGGTATTTACCTGCCGACGCGGGTGAAGTTTTTGTCAACGGGCAAAAAGTAACCACGCAAAACCTCGAAGTCCGCCGGAATATTGGCTATCTTCCTGAAAACAATCCGCTTTATACCGATTTGTATGTCCGTGAATCATTGGAACTTACCGCCGGTTTTTACCACCTTCCCAACAAAAAAAAGCGGGTGGGTGAAATGATTGAACTCACCGGGCTGGGCGACGAGCAGCACAAAAAAGTGGGCGCCCTTTCAAAAGGATACCGGCAGCGGGTGGGCCTGGCCCAGGCGTTGATTCACAACCCGTCGGTGCTGATTCTTGATGAACCAACCACCGGGCTCGATCCCAATCAGCTGGAAGAGATCAGAAACCTGATTCGCGAAATCAGCCGGGAGAAAACGGTCATCCTGTCGTCACACATCATGCAGGAAGTGGAGGCTGTTTGCAACCGCGTTATCATCATCAACAAAGGAAAAATTGTGGCCAACGGCAGCATTGCTGAAATAAAAAGCGGCAATATAGCCCAACAACAAGTGGTGGTGGCTGAATTCAACAAAAAACCTGCGGCAGATAAATTAGGGCAGCTGGGCGGAATCAAAAGCCTGCGGGAGGAAGGAAATTTGTGGATCATCGAAGCAGACGGAACACAGGATGTCAGGCCTCTGGTTTTCGATTTTGCCGTTGAAAACGGACTCACTCTTCTAACCCTGCAGCAAAAACAACAAAACCTGGAAAACGTCTTCCACCAGTTAACACAAAATCAGATTTGAGATTTTTAGTACCGGGTAATGAGATGGGAGAATTCGAAGCTTTTTCCGAAAAGAAAAAAGGGGGAGAAGAAGATTTTTTGATGGGTTGATTAAATGTAATAACACTCAATACACCACCTTAGAATCTCACCGGTTTGGGTGTCGATAAATACGTAATTTATTCCGTCCAGTTCAGCCGGTTCAATTTTCCAGCATTCGCGAACCTCAATGGCTGAATTGGTGTAGGTTAATATAAATTCTTTTGATGAATGAAAATTGTGTTTTTTTTCCCAAAGATCAACGCCATTTTCGTTTTTTATAAAGCGGCATGTAATTGCAAAAGCGTCGCCAAGGGTGTAAATTTCGTTGCCGGGAATATGTGCCTTTGGAAACCAGTTTCTTTCAATTTTCAGTGAGTGTGTGTTGCTGTTGAATGTAAAATAAATATTTGTGCCATGAAATTTTTTCCCTTCAATGGTGCGTTGTAAAAGATAATAGGTCTGAACAGCAAACTCACTTTTTATTTCAGGCCAGAAATCCTCTTTTTTGAATTCTTCCATGGTTTGAAAATAATATTCCACCGGGGTTGAACTTCCTCCCATATACCCCGGAATATGAATGCTTACATCATTGGTGAGGTTGATTGGTTGTGATTCAGAAATGCCCAGGAAGGATTTATACTCTTCGATAACATGTTCTATTTTTTGCAAAACAAATGCGGCCGTAAGCGAATCTTCTTTGCCGAGCGGAATTTCACCTTCCACAAATCCATACGCATTCAAATTCAACCCGTCATAATTGTTTATTTTTTGAAACTCAGCATTTCGCGCTGCCCACTCTGCCTGCGTTAAGGGTTGGTAAGTGGTTGGATAACCAGGTTCGGGAAGGGGTTTTGGATCAGGTTCTTTTTCACAGCCAAAAGATAGAATTGCAGTAAAAACAAGACATAAAAAAATGGTTTTTAAATTCATTTTTGAACGTGGTTTTAAAGATTAATTCATTCAAATATAGGAAATGTTTTTTGTTGAAAAATACAATACCAAATGGCTATTGGGCAGTATTTTTATTTTAAATGTAAAGGTAAATTTTCATCAGAATGTAATGTATCCTTTTTATTCACAGGTGAATTCACTTTTTTGCCGGGGTGAAGCCATGCGTTCATTTAAAAACATTCTAAATAGCTTTTTTATTTAAAATAAGAGTCGTACTTTTGCCTGTGCTACGTGGAAAGATTTGTGATTGATTGCAACCACTCGAAAAAAATGCTAAAGCAATCGTGCTTTTTTTCAAAATTTTCAATCAATACATCCCGGAGCCCAAATAGATTGTTTAACAAAGCTGACATGTTCAGTATAAAATGAGGGATTTATGAATTATTTATTTACAAGCGAGTCGGTATCAGAAGGCCATCCTGATAAAGTATCCGACCAGATTTCAGATGCATTGTTAGATATGTTTTTATCGTTCGATCCTGACTCGAAAGTAGCTGTTGAAACGCTGGTTACTACCGGGCAGGTGGTTGTGGCCGGCGAAGTAAAATCGAAAACCTATGTAGATGTGCAGGAAGTGGCACGCGGTGTAATCAACAAAATTGGGTACACCAAAGGCGCCTACCGTTTTGAAGGTGATTCATGCGGGGTGCTGGTTGCCATTCACGAGCAAAGCCCCGACATTAACCGGGGGGTGGACAAAGCCGATAAAAAAGACCAGGGTGCCGGCGACCAGGGAATGATGTTTGGTTACGCCTGTAAAGACACAGATAATTATATGCCGCTTCCGCTGGAATTGTCGCACCTGATTCTGCAGGAGTTGGCTGATGTTCGTCGGGAAAACAAAGAGATGACCTATCTGCGTCCCGATTCAAAATCGCAGGTAACCATTGAATATACCGACGACAATGAGCCGGTAAAAGTACACACCATTGTAGTTTCAACGCAGCACGACGAGTTTGATGAGGATGAACCCATGCTGGCAAAAATCAGGAAAGATGTGATAAACATTTTAATTCCGCGTGTAAAGGCAAAACTGCCGCAACGGGTGCAGGCTTTGTTTGGCGATGATATTATTTACCACGTGAATCCTACCGGAAAATTTGTAATTGGTGGCCCCCACGGCGACACCGGATTAACCGGCCGGAAAATTATTGTGGATACTTACGGCGGACGCGGAGCTCACGGTGGCGGCGCCTTTTCGGGGAAAGACCCTTCAAAAGTAGACCGCTCGGCGGCTTACGCAGCGCGCCACATTGCCAAAAACCTGGTTGCTGCCGGAGTGGCCGATGAAATTCTGGTGCAACTGGCCTATGCCATTGGCGTGGCTCAACCGGTTGGAGTGTATGTAAATACCTACGGAAGAAAAAATATTTCACTTTCGGATGGCGAAATTGCAGAAAAAGTGAAAACAATTTTCGATCTTCGCCCGGCAGCTATTGAAGAACGGTTGAAGCTACGCAACCCGATTTATCTGGAGACAGCTGCTTACGGTCACATGGGGCGTGTTCCCGGAGTAGTGAAAAAAACATATGAATCGGCCTACAATGGAAAGGTTGAACTGGAAGTGGAACTTTTTACCTGGGAAAAACTTGATTTTGTAGAGGAAATTAAAAAAACTTTCGGGATTTAAACCCGGGGGTAGTATTAGTAATACGCCATGGGCGGTTCGTAATTTGCGGATCGCCCTTTTTTCTGAAAATTGAGGCTGTTTAATGTAACTTCTTTTTCCTTCAGTCGAATAAATAACTGAAATATATGGTTCAATTTAAAAACCAAAGGCCATGGAAGAAAAACTGGTTACAATTGTAGTATTGCCTTACACAAAAG
>JAFGDX010000268.1 GCA_016931875.1 Prolixibacteraceae bacterium | reverse complement strand
GCCATCATCTCCTCTGCCGGACTGATGAATGCGCTGGAAATAAACGGGAAGGCTATTGATGAAATAAAAGTGGTTGTAAATGGTGCAGGCGCAGCAGCGGTCTCGTGCACCAGGCTGTACATTCGTTTGGGGGTAAAACCGGAAAACGTGGTTATGTTAGACAGCAAAGGAGTTTTGAACCAATCGCGCACCGACTTAAATCCAATAAAACAACAATTTATAACAACCCGGAAAATCAATACTCTTGAAGAAGCCATGGTTGGTGCCGATGTATTCCTCGGACTTTCGGTTGGCGATGTGGTCTCAAAAAAAATGATACGCTCAATGGCCCAAAACCCCATCGTATTTGCCATGGCTAATCCAAACCCCGAAATTACGTATGAAGATGCCACAGAGGCACGTGAAGACATTATTATGGCCACCGGAAGAAGCGATTATCCCAACCAGATCAACAACGTGCTCGGTTTTCCTTTTATTTTCAGAGGTGCTCTGGATGTCAGGGCAACTCATATAAACGAGGAAATGAAAATTGCGGCTGCAAAGGCGCTGGCCAAACTGGCCAAGGAATATGTTCCGGAAATGGTGGCCAAAGCCTACAACAAACAAAATATTGTTTTTGGCAGAGATTATATTATTCCCAAACCCCTCGATCCGCGTTTAATCACCACCGTTTCGGTAGCGGTTGCCAAAGCCGCCATGAAAACCGGTGTAGCCCGGAATCCGATTAAGAACTGGACGGCTTACAAACAGGAACTATCCAACCGGATGGGAATTGACAACAAACTGATTATGGCCATTCGCAACAAAGCCAAACAAGATCCCAAAAGAGTGGTTTTTGCCGAAGCCAACAATTTCAAGGTATTAAAAGCGGTTCAGTTTGTTATTCGCGAAGGGATTGCCAAACCCATTCTTTTAGGAAATGAAGCCAAAATAAAAGCCATGATTGAAGAAAATCAGCTTCAGATTGACAATATTTCTGTAATTGATTTATTTAATTCGGTTTCTGATGAACAGCGGCACAAATACGCAAAAATACTTTATGAAAAACGGAAAAGAAAAGGGATGACCTATGACGAGGCCGTTGAAAAAATGTATAACCGCGACTATTTTGGAGCAATGATGGTAGAAACCGGAGAAGCCGATGCCTTTATTTCAGGTTTTTCCAGAAAATATTCCGATACCATCCGCCCGGCCCTTCAGGTAATTGGAGTAAAAGAACAATTCAACCACATTGCCGGCATGTATATTCTGATTACCAAAAAAGGCCCCATTTTTCTGGCAGACACAACCGTAAATATGGATCCGTCGCCTCAAACCCTGGTTGATACAACCCTATTAACCGCTTCGGAAGTGCAAAAATTTAATATCGAACCCAAAATTGCCTTGCTTTCGTATTCCAATTTTGGTGCGTTTAAAGGCAACGGAAGCCCGGTAAGGGTAAAAGAAGCGGTACAAATATTACATGAAAAATACCCGGATTTAAACGTGGACGGCGAAATGCAGGCCAACTACGCATTAAACGGAAAATTACGCTACAAACGATTCCCGTTTAGCAAACTGGGCGACAGTGA
This sequence comes from Prolixibacteraceae bacterium, assembly GCA_016931875.1. GTDB lineage: Bacteria > Bacteroidota > Bacteroidia > Bacteroidales > Prolixibacteraceae > Draconibacterium. The sequence continues at coordinate 4,428 of JAFGDX010000268.1, read as the reverse complement.
CGCCAACACCCTGATTTTCCCGAACCTCAGTTCCGGCAACATTACCTATAAAATATTACAAACCATGGGAGCAGCAGAAGCCATCGGACCGGTTTTAATGGGAATGAAAAAACCGATTCATATTTTACAACGCGACAGTTCGGTACGCGAAATCATTAACATGGTTGCGATTGCTGTTGTTGATGCACAGTCCGTTCCCGGTTCGGAGGAATAAAACCAAAAGTCCCTAAGGAAAGTTGATCCTTAGGGACTTTTTATCTACAGACTCCAGCCGTTTTGATAGCTATGTTTAATCCATTCCTCGCACATTTCCTGTGCGTTCCATTCTACCCTTTGTTTCGATTGGTCGTCTACTTTTTTGGTAACAATATCTTCCGCATACGGTGATAATTTTGTAGTGCGCAATTTCTCATCCGGTGAAATATTGGTAACTTTCATATTCTCGCTGTCCCAAAGCAGCGTTTTTTGAAGCGACTGCATCCGCACTGCAAGGTTCCCCATCACTACCATCTCGTTAAACGGACCGGCATATTCAAAACGTGAAGCCGGTTTTCCACCATTTTTACAGCAGTTTACAAAGTGCATTTCATGCCGGCCGCCTCCGTTCGGGTCATCAGGAATCCTTTCCAGTTTTACTTTTGGATTTGGCGTGAATTCTTCCCCGTTTTTATACACCTTCCAGTTTGCTCCGTAGCTTTCTGCAATAAGCGTTGCCTCCGAACCAATAAACATAAAACCGCCACCCGGACTCATCGGGGCATCAAGCGGCAAATCGAAAGGACGAGCGGGCATAAATCCACCGTCGTACCAGGTTAATTCCAGCTCGGGCAATGCGCAGTAGGGCAGATTTTTGCGTGCCGGGAAAAGATAGGTAACCTTGGCGGCCACCGGTGCACTTTCGGTATTCACCAGCGAAGAGCTGGCCTGAAAAGCCACAGGTGCCCCTAACTGAAGTGCATAATTGGGTACATCCAGCAAATGACATCCCATATCGCCCAGTGCGCCCGTACCAAAATCCCACCATCCCCGCCAAATCCACGGATGGTATTCCGGGTTGTAAGGCCGCATTTTTGCAGGTCCGATAAATAAATCCCAGTCCAGTGTTTTGGGAACCTTTACTTCCTGCAGCGGTTTTGGCATTCCCTGGCGCCAAATGGGCCGGTTGGTCCACACATGGGCCTCTTTAATCACCCCCAGGCATCCGCCCTGAACCACTTCTGCAACTTCGTAAACGGTGTCATTGGAATGCCCCTCATTTCCCATTTGGGTAACAACTCCGGTTTTTTCAGCCAGCTGGGTTAAATACCTCGATTCCCAAACTGTATGAGTTAAGGGTTTTTGCAGATAGGTATGTTTCCCCAGTTCCATGGCAGCAGCTGCCGCCGTTGTATGCGTATGATCAGGCGTTGCAATCACCACCGCTTCAATGTCTTTTTGTTTTTCGAGCATTTCACGGAAGTCAGTCCATTTTTTTGCATCCGGATAAGTTTTAAATACCGGGTCAGCATACTCCCAGTCAACATCACACAGGGCCACAATATTTTGCCCGGGCATGTTGCGCAGGTTAACTTTCCCTTTTCCGCCAATGCCAATACCGGCAATATTTAATTTATCGCTGGGTGGAATATGCCCCAGCCCGGCTACTGCATGGCGTGGCACAATCGAAAATCCGGCTACGGCTGCGGCGGTTGTGCCAATAAAATTTCTTCTGGAAACATTTAATTTTTTTTGTGACTTCATTTGATTTAGTTTTAATTGGTCAGAAATATTTTAAAATTACTATTAAAAATTTGGTAAGAAAGTTAACTTAAAAAGTTTGAAAATAAAAGAAAGAACTCTTTTCTTGTCTTTTTATCGGTTCAAGAAGGAAAAATCGGCAAAAGAAATACTTGTTTGAAATCATTTTTATTGAATTTTTCATTATACTTTTGAACCGCAAAAACATAGGAATGAACATAGAAAAATATCCATCAAAACTGCTGGAAAATGCCGTCAACGAATTCTCAAAACTTCCCGGAATCGGGAGGAAAAGCGCCCTCCGGCTGGTTTTGCACTTGTTGCGTCGTGATGCTTCAGAAGTAAACACCTTTGGAAACAGTTTAATTCAGCTCCGGAATGAAATAAAACACTGCATGGTTTGCCACAATATTTCGGATACCGAAATCTGCCAGATTTGCGCCAACCCGGCCCGTAATACTTCGGTTATCTGTGTGGTTGAAAACATCCGCGATGTTATGTCGGTTGAAAACACACAACAATACAACGGGTTATACCACGTTTTGGGTGGAATTATTTCGCCCATGGATGGCATCGGCCCGTCGGACCTGGAAATTGACTCGCTGGTAAAACGGGTTGAAACAGGTGATGTTACTGAAGTCATCCTGGCACTTTCAACCACCATGGAGGGAGATACCACCAACTTCTACATCTACCGGAAACTCAAAGGCAAAGAGGTAAAAATAACCACCCTGGCACGCGGGGTTTCAGTGGGCGACGACCTGGAATATACCGATGAAATTACACTGGGCCGTTCGCTGGTTAACCGTGTGAATTACGAAAGTTCGCTGGGAAAATAAAAACTCGGTAATATCAGAAATCCAAAACTTTTCCGTTCTCCAAAAGAATCAATACATTTGGAAAAAATTACTTGGCCGCGAATGGAACTTTCGGTAATTATTGTCAACTACAACGTAAAACATTTTCTGGAGCAGTGCCTGCATTCGGTTGTAAAAGCTTCAAAAAATATCTCCACCGAAATTTTTGTGGTCGACAATAATTCGGTTGACGGTTCGGTGCAGCTGATTCCCGAAAAATTTCCCGAAATCAACTTTATCGCCAACAAAGAAAACGTGGGGTTTTCGAAAGCCAACAACCAGGCCATAAAAAAAGCGAAAGGAAAATACATTTTACTGCTCAACCCCGACACGGTTGTGGAGGAAGACACATTTGAAAAAGCCATTGGTTTTATGGAATCGCACCCTGAAGCCGGCGGGCTTGGTGTAAAAATGATTGACGGAAAAGGAAACTTTCTCCCCGAATCGAAACGCGGGTTGCCAACACCGTGGGTGGCTTTTTATAAAATGTTCGGGCTGGCCCGCTTGTTTCCAAAATCACGAAAATTGGGGAAATACCACCTCTCCTACCTTGATGAAAACAAAACACACGAGGTAGATGTTTTGGCCGGCGCTTTTATGTTTTTGCGCCGATCGGTGCTCGACAAAACCGGGCTGCTCGACGAAACCTTTTTTATGTACGGTGAAGACATCGACCTTTCGTACCGGATTACACAGGCTGGATTCAGAAACTACTATTTCCCCGAAACCACCATCATTCATTACAAAGGAGAAAGCACAAAAAAAGGTTCGCTCAATTACATAAAGGTGTTTTACAATGCGATGATAATTTTTGCCCGGAAACATTTTTCGGGCGGAAAAGCCGGTCTTTTTTCGGCATTTATTCACCTGGCCGTTTATTTCAGAGCTTTGATTTCCATTTCGGGAAGAATACTTGGCAAAGTGTACACGCCCTTTTTGGACGCCCTTTTTATATATACCGGATTTTTGTTTTTAACACCTTTCTGGGAAAATGCCCGGTTTGAACCCGGATATTACCCACCGGAATTTTTGCAGATGGTTGTTCCGGTTTACATTCTTTTCTGGGTTTTGGGAATCCTTTTTTCCGGCGGATACAAAAAACCCATCAACCTGTTAAAAATTATTCGCGGAATTATTTGGGGTTCGGTTGCCATTTTGCTGGTTTATTCGCTGGTTGATGTTCAGTTCCGTTTTTCGCGTGCTTTAATTTTGCTGGGTTCAGCATGGGCACTGGGCGTTTTAATTCTCTACCGCCTTATTTTTCACCGGATACAACTAAAGGGATTCAGGCTCGATATAAAAAAAACCAAAAAAATAGTTATTGTAGGCCATTCAACCGAAGCCACCCGTGTTCGGAAACTGCTGGAACAAACCCCTGTTCATTCTGAAATAGCGGGTTTTGTTGCCATCGACAAAACCGACCGCGGACCAAACTATATCGGGCAGCTTGAACAACTCAGAGAAATTGTACAAATCAACCGGATTGATGAAGTTATTTTCTGTGCCGAAAACATCAGTTCCGCCGAAATTATCAAATCGATGCTGGATTTGACCCACCTGAATGTGGATTACAAAATTGCTCCGCCGGAAAGCATCAGTATTATAGGAAGCAACTCGATTCACACCGCGGGCGATCTGTATGTTCTGAATGTAAATGCCATTTCAAAAGCGTCCAACAAAAGAAAAAAACGGTTTTTCGATGCAGCGCTGGCTTTGTTTTACCTTGTTTTTAGTCCGCTCATGATTTGGTTCTTCCAAAAAAAATCGTCATTTATCCGCAATGTGTTTCAAACCTTAACCGGGAAAAAAACCTGGGTTGGATACATTTCCGGCG
>JAFGDX010000267.1 GCA_016931875.1 Prolixibacteraceae bacterium | reverse complement strand
TGTTACATTGCGTCGCGACCAAATGTACGAATTCCTCGATCGTTTAATTTCTGTGGCATTGCCACGTATCCGTGATTTCCGCGGAATTGAAAGCAAAATGGACGGAAGAGGAAACTACACACTGGGTGTTCCGGAACAAATTATTTTCCCCGAAATTGTGCTCGATAAAGTGAGCAAAATCAACGGGATGAACATTACCTTTGTTACTTCTGCAAGTACCGACGAAGAAGGTTTTGCTTTGTTGAAAGAATTAGGTTTACCATTTAAAAACGTTAAAAAGAACTAAGAATGGCTAAGGAATCAATGAAAGCCCGCGAAGTAAAGCGCGCAAAGTTAGTTGAGAAGTACGCCGAAAAAAGAGCCCGGCTTAAAGAAGAAGGCGACTGGGTTGGTTTGCAGAAATTACCAAAAAATTCTTCCAAAATTCGTTTACACAACCGTTGTAAACTTACCGGAAGACCAAAAGGGTATATGCGCCAGTTTGGAATCAGCAGGATTAATTTCAGAGAAATGGCTTCTGCAGGTTTAATTCCAGGGGTTAAAAAGGCAAGTTGGTAATCGTTTAAAGAAACTTGAAAAATGAGTAAAGTAACAGATCCTATAGCAGATTATTTAACCCGCGTTCGTAATGCAATTATGGCAAAACACCGCGTGGTTGATATCCCGGCTTCAAATATCAAAAAGGAAATAACCAAACTGTTAAAAGAAAAAGGGTATATCCTGAACTACAAATTTGAAGACGAAGCAGGATACCAGGGAAATATTAAAATTGCATTGAAATATAACCCTGAAACCAAAGTATCTGCAATAAAAGCGTTAGAACGCATAAGTAAACCAGGTTTGCGTCAGTATTGTAATTCAGACGATATTCCACGCGTACTAAATGGTTTGGGCATTGCAATTATTTCCACTTCAAAGGGCGTGATTACCGATAAGGAAGCACGCGAAATGAATATTGGTGGAGAAGTTTTATGTTACGTGTATTAAAGGAGGAACAGTCATGTCAAGAATAGGTAAATTACCCATCGGAATTCCATCAGGAGTACAAGTAAACGTAAACGAAGAAAACATCGTTACCGTAAAAGGTCCGCTTGGTGAATTAAATCAAAAAGTAGATGCCGGTATTGAAATATCTGTAGAAGATAACAATATCAGCTTTAGCAGAGCTGGCGAAACAAAACGCCATAAATCGATGCATGGACTGTACCGGGCTTTGGTAAACAATATGGTTGAAGGCGTATCAAAAGGATACGAAGTAAAACTCGAACTCGTAGGGGTTGGTTACAGGGCCGAAGTTTTGCCCGACAATGTACTCGACCTTGTGTTGGGTTTTGCCCACCATACCTACTTGCAGCTTCCTCCGGAAGTAAAAGTAGAAGCTACATCTGATAAAAGAAGTAACCCGGTTATTACACTGAAGAGTATCGATAAACAATTAATCGGTCAGGTTGCGGCTAAAATCAGATCGTTCCGTAAACCAGAGCCTTACAAAGGTAAAGGTATTAAGTTTGTTGGCGAACAAGTAAGGCGTAAAGCTGGTAAAGCAGCTGCTAAATAATTTTTAAAAGCAATTATTATGGCATTAACAAAAGTAGAAAGGCGTACAAGGATTAAGAATCGTGTCCGCAAAATAGTATCAGGAACAGCTGACCGCCCTCGTTTGAGTGTTTTTAGAAGCAACAAACAAATATACGCTCAATTGATCGATGATTTGCAGGGAACCACATTGCTGGCTGTATCATCAAAATTAAAAGATATCGAAAAGAGCGAAGGAACCAAAAGCGACAAGGCAGCTTTAGTTGGCAAACTGATTGCTGAAAAAGCTTTGGCAGCCGGAATCACCAATGTTGTTTTCGACAGAGGCGGATATTTATATCATGGTAGAGTTAAACAATTAGCTGATGCTGCCCGCGAAGGTGGCCTTAAATTCTAATACATTATGGCGCAAAATATTAAAAAAGTAAAAACAAGCGACCTTGATTTAAAAGACAGGTTGGTAGCCATTAACCGTGTTACCAAAGTTACCAAGGGTGGACGAACTTTCAGTTTTTCAGCCATTGTTGTTGTAGGTAACGAAGACGGAATTGTAGGTTGGGGCCTTGGTAAAGCCAGCGAGGTAACCACAGCTATTGGAAAAGGCGTTGAAGCAGCCAAAAAGAATCTCGTGAAAATTCCGATAATTAACGGAACCATTCCTCACGAACAAACCGCCAAATTTGGCGGGGCAAATGTATTGCTAAAACCCGCTTCTTCGGGTACCGGAGTAAAAGCAGGGGGTGCAATGCGTGCCGTGCTCGAAAGTGTGGGTATTCACGATATACTTGCCAAATCAAAAGGTTCATCAAACCCTCATAATTTGGTGAAAGCCACTATGGCCGCCCTGCTCGAATTACGCGATGCTTATACAGTAGCCCAGCACAGAGGTGTTTCAATGGAAAAAGTTTTTAAAGGATAACACAATGGCTAAAATAAGAATTACACAAATAAAAAGCGTTATCGGTTCAACCAAACGTCAGAAAGCAATTATGGAAGCATTAGGGCTGAAAAAAATGCATCAGACCGTTGAACACGATACAACTCCTCAGATTATGGGCATGGTCAATAAAATGAGGCATTTGATTAGTGTTGAAGAAGTTAAATAATATTTCAAATAACTGAAATTATGAATTTAAGTAACTTACAACCTGCACCAGGTTCAACTCAAAGTGAAAGACGTATTGGTCGTGGACAGGGTTCGGGACGTGGAGGTACATCTACCCGTGGTCATAAAGGACAGAAATCCAGATCAGGATACTCAAAGAAAATTGGTTTCGAAGGCGGTCAGATGCCTTTGCAGCGGGTAGTTCCCAAGTCAGGATTCAAAAATATAAACCGGGTTGAATACAAGGCGATTAACCTGGATGTATTACAACAACTGGCCGATACAAAGAAGGTAGTTACCATCGATATTAGTGCATTGGTTGATGCTGGATTTATATCCAAAAACGAAAAAGTAAAAATTCTCGGGGGAGGTACCTTAAGCGCAAAACTTGATGTAAAAGCACATGCTTTCTCAAAAAGCGCAAAAGAAGCAATTGAAAAACTAGAAGGAACCACTGAAATACTTTAAACTGTAATGAAACGATTTATTGAAACCCTAAAGAATATTTATAAGATTGAAGACTTAAGGTTGCGAATAGGAACCACTTTATTCTTTTTGTTAATTTACCGCTTGGGATCTTTTGTTTCTTTGCCCGGTATCGACCCGGCTCAGTTGGGAAATTTGCAAAGCCAAACTTCCGACGGGTTGCTTGGGTTGATTAACATGTTTTCAGGAGGTGCATTCGCTCAGGCTTCAATTTTTGCTTTAGGAATTATGCCGTATATTTCTGCCTCAATTGTTATCCAGTTAATGGGTATCGCAGTTCCCTATTTCCAGAGGTTGCAGAAAGAGGGAGAGTCAGGAAGAAGGAAAATCAATCAGATTACACGCTATTTAACCGTGTTGATTCTGATTCCTCAGGCATCGGCGTATCTGACAAATCTTCATTATCAGTTACCCGACTCGGCTTTTGCGGTCTCAGGTATGATGTTTAACATCCCTTCGATCATTATTCTTACAGCCGGATCGATGTTCGTACTATGGTTAGGAGAACGAATTACCGATAAAGGTATCGGTAACGGTATCTCTTTAATCATTATGATTGGTATTATTGCCAATTTGCCAATGGCGGTTGTTCAGGAGTTTGGAGCCCGAATCAACCAGCAGGGAGGCGGACTGGTTATGTTCCTTGTTGAATTTGTTATTCTCTTTCTGGTTTTTATGGCATCCATTCTGTTGGTTCAGGGAACACGCAGAATTCCGGTGCAATATGCAAAACGGATTGTGGGTAACAAGCAATACGGAGGGGTGCGTCAGTACATTCCTTTAAAAGTAAACGCCGCAGGTGTAATGCCTATCATTTTTGCCCAGGCAATTATGATGGTGCCTATTACTATTGTAGGCGTTGCCAACTCTGAAAACCTGCGTGGTGTTGCGGCTGCATTATCAAACATTACCGGTTTTTGGTACAATGCTGTACAGTTTCTGTTGGTGGTTGCCTTTACGTATTTTTACACGGCAATTACCATTAATCCAACACAAATGGCAGAAGATATGAAGAAAAACGGAGGATTTATTCCCGGAGTAAAACCCGGAAAAAAGACCGTCGAATTTCTTGATACCGTGATGTCGAGAATTACCCTGCCCGGATCAATTTTCCTGGGCCTGGTAACCATTCTTCCGGCATTTGCCATGTTGATGGGAATTCAACAGTCGTTCGCCTATTTTTACGGAGGAACATCGTTGTTGATTCTTGTAGGAGTGGTGTTGGACACACTGCAGCAGATTGAAAGTCACCTTCTGATGCGTCATTACGACGGTCTGATGAAATCAGGTCGTATAAAAGGCCGGCCAGGGGTGATGTAATTCGGTTTATGATCTACCTTAAAACAGAGGAAGAGATTAAACTGATAAGAGAAAGTAGCTTATTGGTAAGCAAAACTCTGGCTTTAGTTGCCAGTAAAATTCGGCTTGGCATTTCAACGTTTGAGTTGGATAAAATGGCCGGAACGTTCATTCGAAATTATGGTGGAATACCTGCATTTTTAGGTTTTGAAGGGTTTCCAAATACCTTGTGTATATCGGTAAACGATGTGGTTGTACACGGTATCCCGTCAGAATATAAAATTAAAGACGGTGATATTGTTTCTGTAGACTGCGGAGTGCTGAAAAATGGATTCTATGGTGATTCATGCTATACTTTTCAGGTCGGAAATATTTCTGAACAAAAAAAGTTATTATGCAAAATTGCAAAAGAAGCATTAACTTTGGCAATCGGAAAAGCAGTGGAAGGAAACAGGATTGGAGCTCTGGGAGATGCGATTCAAAAACATGCCGAAAACGCCGGATTTTCAGTTGTCCGTGAATTAACCGGGCACGGAATAGGGCGAAACCTGCATGAAGAACCGGATGTTCCGAACTATGGCAGACCGTGGAGGGGCGAAAAACTGCTCAACGGAATGACCATAGCCATAGAACCGATGTTAAGTGCAGGAAGTAGAAAAATCTATCAGATGGAGGATGGATGGACTGTTAAAACAATCGACGGGAAGCCTGCTGCTCATTTTGAACACACCGTGTTGGTGAGAAGAGATAAAGCAGAGGTGTTAACCACTTTTGAAATTATTGAGGAAGAAATAGAAAAAAATAATTTTTTATGGCAAAACAGCCTTCTATAGAACAAGATGGAAAAATTATAGAAGCATTATCGAATGCAATGTTTCGTGTTGAGCTGGAAAACGGGCACATTATAACCGCTCATATTTCAGGGAAAATGCGGATGCACTATATTAAAATTTTGCCCGGAGATAAAGTAAAAGTGGAAATGTCTCCCTACGATTTAACTAAAGGTAGAATTACGTTTAGATACAAAAATTAAAGAATTGGTATAATGAAAACTCGTGTTTCAGTAAAAAAACGAAGTTCCGAATGCAAAATTATACGCAGAAAGGGACGTTTGTATGTGATTAATAAAAAGAACCCGAAGTTTAAACAACGTCAGGGATAAATTAATCTGTAAAATTAAAATTTATGGCACGTATTGTTGGTGTTGATATTCCAGATAATAAAAGAGGTGAGATAGCACTCACGTATATTTATGGTATAGGCCGTAGCAGGGCAAACAGTATCCTTGAGGAAGCCGGCGTTGATAAAGAAGTTAAAGTGAAAGACTGGAATGATGACCAGTTTTCAGCGATTCGAAAAGTGATCAACGAAAGTTTTAAAGTCGAGGGTGAGCTTCGTTCAGAAGTTCAAATGAATATTAAACGTTTAATGGATATTGGCAGTTATCGTGGTATCCGTCATCGTATCGGTTTGCCGGTACGCGGACAAAGTACCAAAAATAACGCCCGTACCCGTAAAGGAAAACGTAAAACTGTTGCTAATAAAAAAATGGCCACTAAATAACGATATTGAATTATGGCAAAAAAGACGGGAACAAGTAGGAAGAGAACGGTGGTGGTTGAAGCCAACGGAATGGCACATATCCACTCCTCTTTCAACAATATTATCGTTACGCTGACGAATATGAACGGGGAGGTAATCTCCTGGTCGTCAGCCGGAAAAAAAGGATTTCGCGGTTCAAAAAAGAACACTCCCTATGCGGCACAGGTGGCTGCTGAAGAGTGTGCAAAAACTGCTTATGACCTTGGACTTCGTAAAGTTAAAGTATTCGTTAAAGGGCCGGGAAATGGTCGCGAATCAGCTATGAGAGCGATGGCTGGCATCGGTATTCAGATTACTGAGATTATTGATGTTACGCCACTGCCACATAACGGTTGCAGACCGGCAAAAAGAAGACGTGTATAATATTTAAACGAAAAAAGGTATGGCAAGATACAGAGGACCAAAATCGAAAATAGCTCGTAAATTTGGGGAACCCATTTTCGGCCCGGATAAAGTTTTTGAACACAAAAATTATCCGCCCGGAATGCACGGTTTGTCCGCAAAACGAAGAAAAAAATCGGAATACGGGCTGCAGTTAAAAGAAAAACAAAAAGCAAAATATACCTACGGCGTTTTGGAAAAACAATTCCGGAACCTTTTTGAAAAAGCATCAGCTGCAAAAGGGATTACCGGTGAAGTTTTACTTCAGTTACTTGAATCAAGACTTGACAATGTGGTTTTCCGCCTGGGTATTGCAAAAACACGGGCTGCTGCCCGCCAGTTTGTGTCTCACAAACATATTACTGTGAACGGAAATATAGTAAATATTCCTTCGTATACGGTTAAACCCGGCGACATTGTTGGCGTCAGGGAAAAATCAAAATCGTTGGAAGAAATTACCGACTCATTGCATTCACGCCGGAGCTCCAGATATGAATGGCTGGAATGGGATAGCAACCAAATGGCAGGTAAATTCCTAAACCGTCCGGAGCGTGAAGAAATACCTGAAAACATCAAAGAACAACTTATCGTAGAGTTGTATTCAAAATAAAAAATTACTTAAGGTTATTATGGCAATATTAGCATTCCAAAAGCCTGACAAGGTGATAATGATTGAATC
>JAFGDX010000266.1 GCA_016931875.1 Prolixibacteraceae bacterium | reverse complement strand
TTGTTGTAGGCCGGGCTTCCCACAATAAACCCCTTGTATTTAAATATGTCGTTGATAATGTACGACGAATGGGTTTTGGAAGCATCGTACACCCGGATGTTTTTAATGCCGCGTTCGGCCAGTTGCCGGGCAATCACTTCGGCCATCCGCTGTGTGTTGCCATACATTGACCCGTAAACGATAACCACACCGCAATCCAAATCGTACGAACTCCATTTGTTGTAGCGTGTGAGTACCCAGTCGAGGTCGCTGCGCCAGATGGGGCCGTGTGTGGCGGCAATCATTTTAATATCGAGCGGGGCCAGCTTTTTAATGGCACGCTGTGTGTGCGGGCAATATTTCCCGACAATGTTGGTAAAATAGCGCATCACCTCCACTTCGTAAAAATCGAGATTGATTTCGTCATCAAAAACACCCCCGTCGAGGGTTCCGTAACTGCCAAATGCATCGCCCGAGAAAACAATCTTTGTGGTTTCCTCGTAGGTTACCATCGTTTCGGGCCAGTGTACCATCGGAATCAAATGAAACTGCAGCTTGTGTTTTCCCAGTTCCAGGGTGTTTCCGTCGTACACCTCCACTACATTCTCAGGGGTGAGGTAAAAACTTTCCACAAAACCAAAGGTTTTTTTGTTGCCCACCAGTTTTATGTCCGGGTATTTCTGAATAATGCTTTTCAAGGCCCCAGAATGATCGGGCTCCATGTGGTTAATCACAAGATAATCAATGGGCCGGTCGCCGATAATTCCCTCAATGTCTTCAAGGTATTCATCAATAAACGAGCGCTCAACCGTATCGATAAGTGCAATTTTTTCGTCGACAATTATATAAGAGTTGTATGAAATTCCGTGCGGAATGGGCCATATATTTTCAAAAAGATGGGTACGGCGGTCGTTAAATCCCAAAAAATAAATATCATCCGTAAGGTTTACCTGTTGCATAATTCTGATGGTTTAAATTCAACTGTTTTGGCCGTGAATTTAATCATTTTGAACCGAAAGAAACACAATCATAAAAAGCGGAAGGAAAATTAAAAACTTTAAGATCATACAAAATCAAAATCCCCGCCAAAGCGGTTTCTAAAAATATCGTATTTTTGAAATGTGAAAAACAAAAGAGAATATATTATTTCAACGGTTAAAAGGAGAATTCATACGATTGACCCGGAGGCAAAAATAATTTTGTTTGGTTCAAGAGCCCGGGGCGAAGCTACTTCCGAATCGGATTGGGACTTTCTGATATTAACCCAACTCGAGGTAAATCGCGAATTAAAAAATAAAATCAGCGACCAACTATTTGAAACAGAACTGGAAGCCGGGGAAGTTCTGACAAGTATTGTAAATAATACCCGCCTGTGGGAAAGCTACAACTTAACTCCCCTTTATGAAAATATTCAGAAAGACGGCATTGTTATATGAGTATTGATGAACTTGTAAGATATCGTTTATCGAGAGCAGAAGAGACACTTGAAGAGGCCAGGTTGCTGGCTGCCGGCAACTACTGGAATGCAGTAGCAAACCGGTTATATTATGCCTCTTTTTATGCCGTAAATGCGCTGCTTCTTAAAAATAACCGGAAACCGGTAAGCCACAATGGGGTTAAAACTGAGTTTTACAAATCATTTGTTAAAACAAACATTGTTTCACTTCAAAGTGCAAAACTTTACAGCCGGCTTTTTAATTTACGACAGGAAGGTGATTATTTTGATTTTAAAAAACTCGAAAAACCGGATGTAGAACCATTTATTTCGGAAGTTCAGAATTTTATTGAAGAATTAAAACGCATTACAACGTTAAGTTAGAACAGTTTATGACCATTGACAAGAAAAATAAAATCATGATGTTCCCGAAAATCGGGAAGTTTATTATCATCTTTTTTTCCATTGCATTTATTGTTGCAGGAATACGGGCCTACCAGCTTTACCGCTATGTTTTTGAGGAAAATGTAAAAAATGAATACATTCTTATTATTCCTGAAAATGCAAACTACGCGCAGGTAACCGACAGTTTGACTGCCAACGAAGTGCTGGTAAATTTGAAAGCTTTTAAATGGGTGGCAAAAAAGAAAAATTATCCCGTGGCCGTAAAACCGGGCCGCTACCATTTTGAAAAGGGAATGAACAGCAACCAGATTGTAAATATGTTGCGTGGCGGGTTGCAGGAACCCGTGGAGGTGACTTTCAACAATGTTCATTTTAAGGAAGACCTGGCAGGAAAAGTGAGCAAATACATCCAGGCGGATTCACTTTCGCTGCTGAACCTTTTTTACAACGAAGAAAAAATAAAGGAGTACGGTTTTACCCCTGAAACATTTCGCGCGATGTTTATCCCGAATACCTATGAATTTTACTGGACCACAACGGCAGAGGAATTTGCCGACCGGATGAAAACCGAATATGAACGTTTCTGGAATGAAGAGCGACGGGCCAAAGCTGCCGAACTCAATTTAACCCCGGCCGAAGTTACCACGCTGGCATCCATTGTGCAGTCGGAAACCGCAAAAAAAGAGGAACTTCCTGTTGTTGCGGGTTTGTATATCAACCGGCTAAAACGCGGACAACTGTTGCAGGCCGACCCAACCGTAAAATATGCGGTGGGCGATTTTTCGCTCAAACGGATTTTGAATTCACACCTCGAAATTGAATCGCCATACAATACCTATAAATATGTGGGTTTGCCACCGGGGCCCATCAATTTTCCCGAAATTGCCTCTGTTGATGCGGTGCTGAATCATCAAAAACACAATTATATTTACATGTGTGCCAAACCCGATTTTTCAGGATATCACAACTTTGCATCCAATTTAACCGATCACAACCGCAATGCCGCCGCCTACCGGGCTGCATTAAATGCCAACAAAATTTACCAGTAATTTTTTAGCTGCAACCTACGAATTGCAGTCTGGTCAGTAGTTTTGCGTTAAATACAGTTAACTTCCCTTTCCAGGTCGATTCCAAATTTTTCCAGCACAGAATGCCTTATTTTTTCGGAGAGTGCAAAAATTTGTTTTCCGGTGGCTCTGCCGTAATTCACCAAAACCAGCGCCTGCTTTTCGTGCACCCCCACATCGCCTTCGCGAAATCCTTTCCAACCCGCCTTTTCAACCAGCCA
>JAFGDX010000265.1 GCA_016931875.1 Prolixibacteraceae bacterium | reverse complement strand
CCACGTGCGTTTCTGTTTGCGTTGCTCGGAGGAGTGGTCTTTAATATCGCCAATCTGCTTTTGGTTGCCGCCATCGAAATTGCGGGAATGGCCATTGCTTTTCCAATAGGAATTGGCCTCGCGCTTGTGTTGGGTGTGTTTAACAATTATCTTCCCAATCCCGAACTATATAATGCGTTCTGGTTATTTTCAGGGGTGGGTTTGGTTACGCTTGCCATTGTGTTAAATGCCGTGGCCTACAAAAAAGTGACCCGGGGAAGTAAATCCACAAAAGGAATTGTTTTGTCGCTGGTGGCCGGTCTGTTAATGTCGTTCTTCTACAGGTTTGTGGCAGATTCAATGTCACCCGATATGGTCAGTATTGCCAAAGGTTCATTTACACCCTATACAGCCGTTTTTGTTTTTTCCATTGGCATTTTTCTTTCCAACTTTTTATTCAATATTTATTTTATGAAAAGACCGGTTTCGGGAAACCCCGTAACGTTTGGAATGTATTTTAAAGGAACCGGTAAAACTCATCTGGTAGGAGTTATTGGCGGTGCTATCTGGAGCCTTGGAATGATGCTGAGCATAATGGCAGGCGATGTAGCCGGTTATGCAATTTCCTACGGACTGGGGCAGGGGGCAACACTTGTTGCTGCCATTTGGGGTGTGTTTGTATGGAAAGAATTTAAAAATGCACCCAAAGGAACATCAGTTTTGCTGGCGTTTATGTTTGTTAGTTTCATTATTGGTTTGTCGCTAATTATTTTCGCACGGCTGAATTAATGATAACCAAAACGCAGATGAGTTCAGGAAGTATGTTTTCCTGCTACCTTGTACTCACTCCTAAAAATTTCAAAATCAATGAAAAATAAAATTGTTGTCGTCGGGAGTTCGAATATCGATTTAATTATGAAAATGGACCGCCTTCCTGAAAAAGGAGAAACAGTTATTGATGGGAAATTTATGCAGGTTTACGGCGGGAAAGGAGCCAACCAGGCCGTTGCAGCAGCCCGGGCAGGAGGAAATGTTGCCTTTGTAAGTTGTGTGGGTGAAGATGCCGCCACCCCACAAATGATTCACAATTATCAAAAGGATGGAATTGACACGCGCTTTGTTTTTCATGAAAAAGAAGTTGCCAGCGGACATGCATTGATTATGATTGACCGCCAGGGTGAAAATATTATTTCGGTAGCGCCCGAGGCAAATGCTTTGCTCTTACCGGAAAAGATTGACCAGGCGGCACCGGTTTTTGATGATGCCGCTCTGATGCTACTGCAGTTTGAAATCCCCGAAGAAACCATAAAATATGCGATTGATTTGGCCAATCGTAAAAATATTCCGGTAATGTGGAATGTGGCGCCTGCCAAACCTTTTGATTTTTCATATATTTCAAAAACCAGTATTCTTGTTTTAAATGAAGTGGAGGCTGGTTTTTTAGCCGGCATTCCGGTAAGCAATGCAGCGGATGCAGAACATGCTGCAAGTATCCTGGTTAAAAGGGGCGTTGAAAAAGTAATTGTAACCCTGGGCTCAAAAGGGGTATTGGCGGCTGTCAGAACGGAAACTGTTTTTGTTTCTGCTTTTCAGGTGGAAGCGGTTGACACAACTGCAGCGGGCGATACTTTTTGCGGAGCTTTTGCAGTGGGGGTAACTGAGGGGAAACCATTAAAGGAAGCGCTGCGGTTTGCCAGCGCCGCATCAGCCATTTCGGTAACCCGAATGGGTGCACAGCCCTCGGTGCCAACACGCCCTGAAATTGATAATTTTTTACACCAAAATATAGTATTCGAATGAGATTTTTGACGTTAAACCTGCTTTTGATTTTGTTGACTGTTTTTTGCCAGGCGCAGAAAGTTCAACTGATTATTGATGCCGACACCGGAAATGAAATGGATGATTTGTATGCCATTACCCGTGCATTCAACCAACAGGACGTGGAACTTTTGGGGTTAATTTCCGCGCATTTTAACAATCCGCAACTGGTTACCGATTCAATGTGGCACAGTTATTCCACCCAAAATATCAATACTGTGGTATTGTCGCAAAAAGAAAATGTTCGCTTACTGAAAGAAACCAAGCGGTTGCACATACCGCATCCGCAAGGGTGTGAAAAAATGGTCGGGTTTGCCTGGGGTTTTAATCACGGGATGCCTGTTCCGCAATCGGACGGAATAGATTTTATTCTTGCAGAAGCCGGAAAGGCGTCTCCTGAAAATAAAATAAATATCGCCTGTCTGGGGCCGGTTACCAATGTGGCGGGGGCAATTCTTGCCAAACCTGAAATAGCAAAAAACATCAGGTTGTACATTTTAAGTATGCGCTATGATCCGGCAACAGGAATATGGAATAAAAATGAATTTAATGCGCGCAACGATTTAAATGCGCTCGACATTGTTCTGGACTGTACCGATTTGGAGCTCCATGTGATTTCAGCGCAGGTTTCGGGCCAATTGGTTTTTAACCGAAAGGAAACACAGGAACAACTGGCAAAGTACAACCACAAAATCAGTGAAAATCTATCTTCGCGCTGGGACTTTGTAAATGCAGGTGAACGCTGGATAATGTGGGATCTGGCTTTGATTGAGTCGATCATTCACCCGGAATTCACAAAAACAGAAATGGTGGCTGCACCACCTGAAAATGTTGCGCGAAAGATTAAAGTGTACACCAATATTGACGAGAAAAAAATGGAAGCCGATTTCTGGGAAAGTTACAAGAATCTGCTCAATGAGCTTTAACTACTGTCTGATAAATTTGTAACTGTTGTATTTCCCGTTTTCAAAATCTATTTTCAGAATATAAACTCCCGGCAATAAATTTTGAACATCTATTTCTTTTTGTTTTGAATTGATTTTCAGCTCATCGCTGATTTTATGCCCGGCCAGATTATAAATATGAACGGCTAAAATACGTTCCGCAGAAGTAATAAAAATCTTGTCAGATGCCGGGTTGGGATACACCTGTAAATCTGCCATTTCAACCCGCCGGGCCGATACATACAAATTTCCTTCATTTTCAGTAAACCGCTGTGCAAATTGCTGAAAATAGATGTTGGCAATTTCAGCATTATGAATAATAAGGATGTTTTCGTCGTTTTTTTCGTTGGCCGAATTGCTCCAGTTGTGGCTGCCGGTAATTACCTGCGGATCGGAGTCAGGGTCTTTTGAATCGATGACGGCCAGTTTATGGTGCAGAATTCCCTCTGCAAAATCATCAAACACAAATTTTTCCTGTGCCAGATTTGAGCCAAGCAGTTCATTCACATAATCAGTATTGTCGTTTTCGTAATTGGTAATAACATTTACCGCAACGCCTCTTTCAAAAGCATCAAGAACAGCCAAAGCCAAATCCGACCGGGTTATCAACATGGTTTCCACACTTAAATCGTTGCCCGATGTATGAATGGCATCAATTATTTTTTGATTGGTATTGTCAGAAGGGCTGAAATAGCACTCCACGCGGTTTCCGCCAATTATAAACTCGTGCGGGGTGTTATCGCTTTTACCGGCACCAAATTTAGCATTGGCAGAATTTGGCTGTGCTCCGGCTGAGCCCCACATCTCCTCAAACTCAATCTGGTAGGTTTTTGCAAGGGTTTGGTCCTGAATAAATACAATATTGTTGGCATCGGTATTGATTTGGTCGTTGGTAAGATTGGCTGAACCTGTCCATACCCATGATTGGGAAGCATCGGCGGCACCCGCATCAAAAACCGCAAATTTATTGTGCATGATTCCGCCTTCCTGAATTTCCGGTCGTTCCAACACAGGAATTTCGCTGATCAATTCATTGGTAGCAAAATGATTTGTGGAACCGCAAGTGATAAAACGGACTTGTACTCCCCGGTTGGCAGCAGCATTTAATGCCTCGCTGATGTTGCTGAGGCCCCAGTTATTTATATTGTAAATGCAAAAATCTATCGATTCGCCAGCCCGGTTGATGTATGATATCAACGTATCTTCCATGGCATTGCCAATATTGATGGCCGGTGTCCCGGTCGATTCTGAATGATCGACTTCAGTATTAAAATATATTTTAATTTCCCCGGTTGAGTTTGATTGTGTTGCAAAAACACCCACCGAAGAAAATGCGGTGTCGGCTTCCAAAACAGAAAAGGGTTGTGCATAAACAATACTTGCCGGTTCCAAACCGGTAATGTAAACCTTGTGCAAAAATGGGGCTTCTGAAGTGAGGGCAAATTCAGATTTGATGTATTGCCAGCCCGTTGTATCCGGAGAAAGTCCAAACCTTACTTCCGATGTGGCATCTACATTTGTTTCCCATAACAAGGCAAAGCCGTTGGTGTTTATTTCATCTACCAGCACCGGCGATGTAAAAGTTACCGTTGCGTTCGAGATAAAGTCATTCATATCTCGCGGAAGCAACTGGTAGCCGGTTTGTGTGTCGTTTTTGCTGTATGAAAACTGTGAACAAATGGCAACCAGGTTAAACTCGCCGGTTGGAATCATCGCTCCCACAAGCGGTGAGTTGCTGTTTATTCTCAGTTCGCCTGTTTTTCCTCCGCACATAAATTCATAATTCTGATTTCCGGCAAAAGTTCCGCCGGCATTGGCGAATGTTACATTATTTATCTGCACCAGTTGTCCTTCATACGCTTCGCCAATTTCGTCGATGCTTAAAATGGCAGGTTCCGGCAACTCATTTCCGGATGAAATTACGGTGACTGATTCAACCGGGTCCAGTTCAAGCAGATTATTGTAGTTTTTTAATGTACCGGTAATGATTATTGAATCGCCGCGTTTTATATTCTCCATGGCACTTCCATACGCTGCCAAACCGGCGGTTTCGTCCTGAAAATACCGGATGACGCCCAGTTCTTCACCGTTGGTAACAATTCCACCGACTGTAACCTGCTGATCTATCCGGGTTCTTACATCAGCTATTTTATCTTGTGCAAAAAGCGAAACGGTGGTTAACAGGGCAAAAAAAGTACATATTGTTTTCAAACCTTCGTATATTTAAATTGGCGGGTGAATGTAGAAAAAATAAGAGAATGATGGTGAAAACATATTGAAATTAAGACAAAATTTTAATTCGCCGAAACAATCAGTTTTTTGGCCACCAGTTTGTTGGAGGATGTTTTTGCCTGAATTAAATAAATTCCGTTGGGTGTATTATCAAGGCTGATTTCGATTTTATTGAGCGGGACAATTACCCTTTTTAGCAGGATTACCTTTCCGGTAATATTGCTTATTCTTATCTCGGTAAGTTCTTCATTTCCGGTTTCAATTGTTAGCTTTTGTCCGGTGCAGGGATTGGGATATACTTTTAAATCAACAGATTGATGTATTTCGCGGGAGGCATTGTTTTGCTGCCCCGGGCGGGTTTCACGCAGTTGCGAAAATCCGGCAAGGGTTGTAAGTGTAAATATAATAAGCAGTAAAATTTGTTTCATGGCATTGTAATTTTGCAATGTTAACAGACACAAATAACATGCCTTTTTCTATTAACGACAATTAAAATCCTGAATAGTTGCAGTTTCAGGAAAAATTATTCT
>JAFGDX010000001.1 GCA_016931875.1 Prolixibacteraceae bacterium | reverse complement strand
GTTGGAAGTCTGATCATTGAAGAAAATGGCAAAATTGTTAACCGCGCAGTTTGGGTTTCGCCTGGTGGAAAGACAGAATTTTATGATAAACGGCATCTGTTTTCAATGGGCGAGGAACACTTGCATTATTCGCCCGGGAGCAAGAAACTGATTGTTGAATTCCGTGGATGGAGATTTTGCCCGTTGATTTGTTACGACCTGCGTTTTCCTGTGTGGAGCCGGAACGTCGAAAATTATGATGTGCTGATTTATATGGCCAACTGGCCTGCGCCCCGGCATCATGTGTGGAAAAACCTGCTTGTAGCGCGCGCCATAGAAAATCAGTCGTACTGCATTGGTGTAAATCGCACAGGAACCGATGGTACCGGACTAAATTATCACGGCGATTCTGTTCTGGTTTCACCCAAAGGGTTTGGTCATTTTTTGGGAGATAAGGCGACCATTCATACATTTGAAATTTCCTATTCTGAATTGCATAAATTCCGGCAGAATTTTCCTTTACTCAACGACAGAGATTCATTTGTTATTCAATAAAAATTAATTGATTTTTAATTTCCATCACTTTTGAACTAAGTTGTTAGTTCTGTATTGTTCTTGTAATCAGTTGAATGTGAAATAATTTAAAAAATAACTAAGACATTAGTTTGAAAACTAAGAAATTAGTTTTAAGTTTGTTTCAGGCAAATGAATAGAAATTTTAGCTGCGAACAAAGCTGGATTGAAAGGCTGAACGGTAAAAAAAAAGAATTGTAAAACTTTAATTTAAAAGTTATGGAACAGAAAAAATCGCAGAAAGCCGATCTGGAAAGTAAAAGGAATATGTTCTTTTTATTCGGATTGGTAGCGGCTTTGGGAGTTACACTGCTGGCCTTTGAGTGGACGACCAAACCGGGCAAAGCCGAATCGCTGGGCGAAATCCAGTCAGTTGCAGTAGAAGAGGAGTTTATTCCGGTTACACGCGAACCTGAAGTAAAGCCTCCGCCACCGCCACCACCACCCAAAGTGGTTGAAGTACTAAACATTGTTGACGATGATATTGAAATTGAAGACGAGCTGGAAATTGAGGATACCGAGGCAGATGATGAGACAATGATTGATGTGGCCCCGGTAATAGAAGCAGTGGAAGAAGAAGAGGTTGAAGAACAAATTTATTTTAATATCATTGAAGAACCCGCCGAGTTTCCCGGAGGTGATAAGGCGCTGTATAATTTTATTTCAAAATCGGTCAAATATCCGGTGATTGCACAGGAAAACGGGATTGAAGGTAAAGTGTATGTAAAATTTGTGGTTGATGAAAATGGAAATGCCAGCAGCGCGGAAATTCTTCGCGGGGTTGACACATCGCTCGATTCAGAGGCCTTACGAGTTATCAACAGCCTTCCGCGGTTTAAACCCGGAAAACAGCGGGGGAAAGCAGTAAAAGTGTATTACAACGCTGTTATCAATTTCACCCTTCAGTAATCATAATCAAGAAAAATACTTCAAAAAATCAGGAAAAAATTCCTGGATAACTTTGGCTCCCGGAATTTCCGGGAGCTAATTTTTTACACAACGTTCACAAACCGGAAACCAGAAAACAAAAACAGGTTGCAAAATTTAATGATGCTGATTAAAAACAAAGCAGAAAACTAAACCGATAGTTTAAAAACTAACAGCTTAGTTTTGGGTACAGTTTTTGTTACAAACAATGCGGTGAAAAAAATATTAAATTGAATAAAAGATGAAGGAACTTACCAAGGCAGAAGAGCAGGTTATGCAACTCCTCTGGAAGCTGGAAAAAGCATTTGTGAAAGACATTATTGATAAAATTCCGGAACCAAAACCTGCCTACAACACGGTTTCCACAATCATCAGAATTTTGGAAAAAAAAGGTTTTGTCGACCATAATGCGTATGGAAAAACCCATGAATATTTTCCGCTGATTTCGAGAAAAGAGTATACCCGTTCGTTTATGAAAAATTTTATGCGAAACTATTTCAGCGGGTCGTTTCAGGAAATGGTATCGTTTTTTGCAAGAGAAGACAACATGAGCCTGGCCGATTTTGATGAATTGGTGGAGGATGTGAAACGCGATTTGGAAAACGAAGATTCAGACCAAGATGAACCACGCAATTAATTTTATTCTGGAGTCGGGGATGAGCTTGTCGTTATTGGCGCTCATTTATATCTTATTCCTGAGAAAAGAGACTTTTTTCAGACTAAACCGTTTGTTTTTACTGGGCTCGGTTCTTTTTTCACTGGTACTTCCATTTTTGAAATTTCAGGTTTACGGCGCCAATCCGGTTTTGCTCGAAGAAATTACTGTAACTCCCTACCGGAACCTGATTGAAGCGGTTACCGTTTATGGGAAAGACTTGTCGGGGAGCATTGAGCAAGCCATACTTTCGGCCCATTTTGTTATTTTGGTTTATCTGCTGGGAGTTACCTTTTTTCTATACCGTTTTTTATTCCGTGTGGGCGATTTATTATACACCATTATCAAAAATCCTGTTCAGCGCTGCAATGGTTTTAAGCTTGTAATACTCAACTACGAAACCAGCCCTTTTTCTTTTCTGAAATATGTTTTTATAAGCCAATCGCTGCAGAAAGATAAAAATCACCAGAAAATGATTGCTCATGAACTGGAGCACATTAAGCAGGGACACACCTTTGACGTAATTATTCTTGAATTGTTTTCTGCATTTCAATGGTTTAACCCGTTTATGTGGATGTTACGAAATTCAATCCGTGAAAATCATGAATACCTTGCTGATCAGGCAGTCCTGAATTCGGGGGTTAACCAGGGCTTGTACAAAAAGTTGCTTTTGAACCAGTTTGCGGGTTATAATTTTGAAATAGCCAATAATTTTAATTACTCGCTGATAAAAAAGAGGATTAAAATGATGTCAAGAATCAGGTCATCAAAATTTGCCAACGGGAAAATGATTTTTGGAATTTTGGCAGCCGCTGTTTTGGTGATGGTTTTTGCCTGCGAACAAAAAGAATCGTTTGAAATGACTTCAGCATCAGAAAATAAATCGATGACGGTAACGATTTTGGATGAAAAACTGAAAATAGAAGGCGCGGTGGACGGACTGGAGAAAATAAAAAATTTATTGAATGAAAGTTCTGGTTTTGAAGTAATTTACGATAGTCTTGGAAATGTTGTTCTGGCAGAAAAAGCGAAAGAAAATAGCAAAGAGTTGGATTCACAAGAAGAGGTTTTTTATATGGTTGAAGACATGCCCGAGTTTCCGGGAGGTGAAAACTCGTTGCGCAAATTTATCTCCGGTTCAATCATCTATCCCGAAGTGGCCATTAAAAAGAATATCCAGGGAAAAGTGTATGTTTCGTTTGTAGTTACCAAAAACGGATCAATTACCAATGCCCGGATTGCAAGGGGAGTAGACCCCGCGCTTGATAAGGAAGCACTGAGAGTGGTAAACAGCCTGCCCGAGTGGATACCCGGAAAACAAAAAGGGCAGGCCGTTAATGTAAGTTACACGGTACCCATTCATTTTTCGCTGTCTGAAAACAGCTAATTCAAAAACGATTGAAAAACAGTTATAACAACTAATTGTATGAAATCAGTAAAAAAATATCTTGTTTTGGTTTTCCTGGTATATATTTCAAATCTTTCATTTTCGCAAGGAAAAACGGACCTTCTGATAATAAACCGAAATTACGGTGAAGCTCTGAAATCAATTGACAGAGAACTGAATAAAAAGGAATCAGCAGATTTGTATTTTAAAAAGGGACTGGTACTCAATCAGCTGCAAAACTATCACGAGGCTGTTTCTGTTTTGGAAAAGGCGGCAGAAATGGACAGCAGCAATGTTGATATTTTGGTTGAACTGGCTGAAACCTATTCACTTTTAGGGAATTACAAAGATGCTATTCCGTATTACCTAAGCGCTGTGAAAATTCAACCTGAAAATTTGGTACTGGCAGGAAAACTGGGGCGAAATTATATCAACCTGAAAGATTACACAAAAGCCTATTCTGTTTTCAACAGAATATACAAAGCCGATACAACCAATGTTTACTGGAATAAACAATACGCTTTTTGTGCCTATCAGCGAAACAAAGTCCGTGAGGCAGTTGAATTGTATGAAAAAGTTATTGCAGCCAATCCGCGCGATTATTCATCGCATTTTAATTTAATACGACTCTACAAGCAGCTGCCACCTTCCGGAAAAATACAGGCAACCAT
>JAFGDX010000264.1 GCA_016931875.1 Prolixibacteraceae bacterium | reverse complement strand
ATTCATTATACCTTATTTTCATTCTTGTTTCCCATTGCGGCAAAAACTATTTACTTGCAAACAAATGTTCTTTATTTTTTAAACTATTTATTACACCTTCTGCCAATAAAGGTGCTGATTCAAACAAAACTGGCAAACTATTTTCAGGAGGATGTTGATTCCGTCGATTTTTTTTTCAATATTTAAAACCCTTAAAACATCTTCGTTAACGGTTGTTGAATAGAAAAACAAAATCATGATGAAAAACAAAATAATCAGCATTTCTCTCCTCACTTGCATTTCCTTTTTTACAAATGCCCGGGAGAATATGGAATATTTCCTGCCCAACAATGTAAGCTACAATAAAAATATACCTACACCCGAAGAATTTTTCGGACAGGCACCTGGTGAATGGCATTTAAACTACGAACAGGTGCTGAGCTATTTATTCGAGCTCGATCGCTTGTCGGAAAGGGCAGTTATACAGGAATATGCCAGAACCTATGAAAACCGGCCGCTGATTCAAATGATTTTTACTTCGGAAGACAACCAGAAAAACCTGGAAACCTTAAAAACCCGGCATCTTTCGTTTTCAGAAGCCGGTTCAAAACTTCGTGCTGAAGAGGTTCCGCTGGTGGTAACCCTGGGATACGGAATTCACGGAAACGAGTCGAGTGCAACCAACTCCTCAGTAATTACCGCGTATTACCTGGCTGCGGCAAATGGTGAAAAAATTGAGCAATTGCTGAACAACACCATCGTTCTGGTCGACCCGTGTTTAAACCCCGATGGGTTTACCCGGCACAGCACCTGGGCAAACATGCACCAAAGTTATGTTGCCACAGGAAGCCCCGATTCGAGACAGTTTAACGAAGTGTGGCCGGGCGGACGCACCAACCATTACTGGTTTGATTTAAACCGCGACTATCTTCTACTGGTTCACCCCGAAAGCCGCGAACGGGTGGCCCGGTTTCATGAATGGAAACCCAACATTGTTACTGACCATCATGAAATGGGCGCCAACAGCACATTTTTCTTCCAGCCGGGAGTCCCCAGCAGAAACAATCCGCTAACACCGGAAAAGAACTATGAACTGACTCGCAAAATTGCCGGCTACCATGCCCGTTTCCTGGATAAAATTGGTTCACCCTATTTTTCGGAAGAACAATACGATGATTATTATTATGGGAAAGGATCGTCCTACCCCGATATCAACGGAAGTGTGGGAATTCTTTTTGAACAGGCCGGTTTCAGAGGACGTATCCGAAATACTGAGAACGGGGTAAAAACGCTTGCATTTGCCATTCGCAACCAGTTTACAGTTACACTTTCCACGCTCGAATCAGCCGTTGACTTAAAAAACGAACTGCTTGATTTTCAGAAAGAATTTTATACAGAAGCGCTCGAACTGGCCGGCAACGACCCCGTAAAAGCCTATTTATTTGGCGATGAAAACGACCGGATGAAAACACAAATGTTTATCGACCTTTTAAACCAGCACCAGATTCAAGTTTTTCAAAACCAAAAAACGGTAAGCAAAAACAGTGTTCAGTACAAGGCAAATCAGTCGTTCCTTGTGCCGGTTCAACAAACGCAGTACCGGCTTATCAAATCCATTTTCGGTAAGGTTTCAACATTTACCGACAGCACTTTTTATGATGTTTCCACCTGGACAATGCCGTTTGCCTATGATATTCCTTTTACTGAAATCACCAATTTGAAAGACATTCAGCAATCGGCTGAAGAAGTTCAGTCAAAAAAACCGGAAGGACAAATCATTGGCGGGAAAAGCAACCTGGCCTATCTGTTCCGCTGGAATGAATTTCTTACGCCTGAAGCATTGTACGAAATTCAAAAAGCAGGCCTTATAACCAAAGTGGCAACTGAAGAATTCACTTTTGAACTGGACGGGGAAAAAGAGAATTTCAGTTACGGAACCATACTTGTCCCGGTTGGCGGACAGCGGTTAAATGCAAGCCGGATTTTCGACCTGGTTACCCGGGTAGCCCAAAATACCGGGGTTGATTTTTATGCGATGAAGACCGGACTTTCAGAGGAAGGAATTGATTTGGGCAGCGGAAGATTTGAAGTTGTAAAACGCCCCGAAGTTTTGATGCTTGTGGGCGGTAGCATTCGAAGCAGCGATGCAGGCGAAATCTGGCACATGTTCGACCAGCGCTATAAAATCCCGCTGTGTTTAACTGAAAGCAACCGGCTGGGTTCGGTGAATCTGGACCAGTTTACCACCCTGATATTGCCGGGTGGTTCCTACCGTGAATTCAGCGATTCGGATGTTTACAAAATAAAAACATGGGTACAGAACGGAGGGACTTTAATTGCCTGCAAAAACGCTGCATCGTGGATCAGCAAAAATGAAATGGGAAAAACCACCTTCAAAAAAGAGATGGAAAACGACAGCACTTTGCATTTTTCGTATGCCAATCGTTCAAAAGAATACAATACGCATTACATCAGCGGAATAATTTTACATGCTGAAACCGATATTACTCATCCGCTTTGTTACGGTTACACAAGAAACAACCTGGCTGTTTTTAAAACCGGTACATCGGTTGCAGAAACGCTGGATATAAACTATGCCGAACCTGTAAAATATACTTCAGAACCTTTTGTCAGTGGTTATGTTTCAGAGAAAAACCTGGAACGGATAAAAAATGCTCCTGTTGTCTCGGTTCAGTCCTTTGGCCGCGGAACCCTGCTTAGTTTCCACGAAAATATGATCTTTCGCGGGTTCTGGCTCGGAACCAATAAAATGTTTATGAACGGCGTTTTCTTTGGAAATACAATCGATTAAAACGCATAATACAACCCTGTATAAACGCCAATCCGGTAAGGTCTGAAATTCACCTCCGGGCTCTGGTTAACGGAGTTTAAATAGTAGTTAAACCGTGGCTCAACCGCCAGTGAAATATGCTTGCTTACGGCATAATTCAGTCCAACTCCAAGGGT
>JAFGDX010000263.1 GCA_016931875.1 Prolixibacteraceae bacterium | reverse complement strand
TGACCTTTTGACTGCCAGTCAAACGCTCTAGCCAACTGAGCTAATCCCCCAAATGCGTGTGCAAATATAAAAATATTTTTTGTCTGCTGTAAATTCCCTCTTCTAAAATTAACTTTTCTTCTGAAAAATGAAGAAAAGCCTTTTGTTGCCAACCTTTCGAATGTTTAGATGCTGAATTCTTTACCACACCGATATTTTTCACCAAATTTGGAGACAATATTGAATTTCAGAAATTATATTCCGATCGATTTAAAACTGAATATATGAATCAGCAAATGCTTTTTGGAAAGGCTCAAAATAAAAAAAGTAACTGCATTGGATTGTCAATTGCTAATCTGCTTGTTTTTTTATTTGGCTTACTTTGTTTTACTGTTTTTAGTTCATACAGTAATACCAAAAACGGGCAGGCAAAACAAAACGAAAATCTGGTTTTGGTGTGTGGCGACAGCAAGGTTTTGATTGTAGCCAGTGACAAGGGTAATAATCCTGCCCCCCAAATAATATGGAGTTGGGATGCTCATTCTGCCAACGCTCTTCCTTCCGGTATTTCACCACAGAAATTTAACACAATTGATGATTGCAAAGCGATTAACAAGGGCAGTCAAATTTTGGTATCCTCCTCTTCGGGCGCTGTAGCTTTGGTAAACAGAGAGGATAAAAAAGTAATCTTTTATGCAGCTGTGCCCAATGCGCATTCCATAGAAAAACTTCCGGGAAATAAAATTGTCGCAGCGGCATCAACGGCTGATAAAGGTAACCGGTTGATGTTGTTTGACTTGGAGCGTTCTGACCAATTGCTGTTTTCGGATAGTTTGTACTCGGCACACGGCGTTGTTTGGGATAAAAACAGAAATTCACTTTTTGCACTGGGTTACGACGTTTTACGGGAATACAAAATGAAACAAAACGATACACTCACCTTGATTAATGAATGGAAAATACCGGGAACAGGAGGGCATGATTTGCAAATGGCTCCGGGCGGGGAAACCCTTTTTCTTACGGAACATACCGGGGCCTGGATTTTTGATATGGCAAATGAACAGTTTCGAAAAATTGACAATTTTCCGGATGCTGAAAACATAAAAAGCATCAATCAAAACCAAAACGGGCGGTTTGTGTATACCGTTCCGGAAGAAAGCTGGTGGACTTTTCATGTGAGCTTTTCGAACCCCGAAGGAATACTGGCATTTCCTGATATACATGTGTACAAAGCGCGTTGGCTGAATCCGTAATTATCCCCGAATTCACTTTTATGAAAAAAATTACCCGCTGATTTTACCATTCTGGTAAAGTTTTTGCTGTACTTATTTCAGGATCCGTAAAAACGAAAAGCACATTATTCTCAGGGTTGGTACTTCCTGCCGGCGTTCTTTACATATTGTATTTATAGATGTTTTTAACCGTAAACTAACATAACCCATAAAATCCGGTATCCGGAAGTTGCTCGTGAGAATGGAATGAAAGGTAAAGTGTATGTGAGTTTTGTTATTTCAAAAAAGGAGGAATTGAAGATGTAACACTATGAGAGAAACAAGATGTGGTTTTGAAGAATGAAACACTGTATGTTTGCCGGTCGCTACCTGAATGGAAGCCCGGAAAACAGGGAGCGGGAGCACTAAAAGTAAGGCACACAGCACCTATTGAATTTAAATGATGATAAAATTTAATTTCAAAGTTTATAACTTGCATTTGATAATTATTTTTTATCTTTAAAGCCCGTTAAAAGGGAAGATAATTGATATAAAAACAAATAAAAAATAAGAAGTATGAATTTAAAGAAGTCACCAAAAGCTGATTTGGAAAGCAAAAAAAATGTTTTCTTTATGGTAGGCCTGGTGGTTGCTCTCGGAGTTACTCTTGTTGCATTTGAATGGACTACAAAACCTAAAAAAGCTGATGATTTGGGGCAAATTCAAACACAGGAGGTTGAAGAGGAAATCATCCCGATTACCCGTGAACAGCAGGTAAAACCACCGCCGCCGCCACCGCCGCCAAAAGTTGTCGAAGTTTTGAATATTGTGGATGACGATATCGAAATTGAAGACGAACTGGAGATTGAAGATACCGAAGCAGATGATGAAACCGTTATCGATGTAGCTCCGGTAATTGAAACTCAGGAAGAAGAAGAAGAAGAAGAAGCACAGGTTTTCTTTATTGTGGAAGATATGCCTGAATTTCCCGGAGGAGAACTGGCACTGCGCAAGTATATTGCCAACGCCATTAAATATCCCGTAATTGCACAGGAAAACGGAATCCAGGGGAAAGTGTATGTTACTTTTGTTGTTGACAAGGATGGTGGTATTTCGGATGCCCGAATTGCCAGGGGGGTCGACCCGTCGCTCGACAAAGAAGCATTACGCGTTGTAAACACGCTTCCAAAATGGAAACCAGGAAAACAACGTGGAAAACCGGTTCGCGTATCCTATACCGTGCCAATTAACTTCGTATTGCAATAAGAAATAAAAACGATAATTTTGTGCTCCTGATCCATTTATGGGTCAGGAGTTTTTTATGCCATAAACAGAAAATATGATAGAAACAGCACCAATTACTGAAAAAGCCGTAATAGTAGGATTGATTAATCAACATCAGGATGAGAAACAGGCGAAGGAATATTTGGATGAACTTCAATTTCTGGCAGATACCGCAGGTGCTGAAGTTTTGAAAAGTTTTACCCAAAAACTGGATGTTCCCAATCCGGCCACGTTTGTTGGGCCAGGGAAACTGGAAGAGATTGGAAATTACATCAAGGTAATGGAGGCCGACACGGTTATTTTTGATGATGAGCTTTCACCCACACAACTTCGGAATATTGAACGTGCATTGGAGTGCAAAGTGCTCGACCGTACCAATCTTATTCTTGATATTTTTGCCAAACGTGCCAAAACAGCTCATGCCAAAACACAGGTTGAACTGGCTCAGTATCAATATTTGCTGCCCCGTTTAACACGAATGTGGACCCACCTTGAGCGGCAGCGCGGAGGTATTGGTTTGCGCGGCCCCGGGGAAACCCAGATTGAAACCGACCGGCGGATTATTCTCGATAAAATTGCCAGGTTAAAAGAACAACTCGTTAAAATTGACAAACAAAAAGCAACACAGCGGAAAAACCGTGGTAAGATGGTACGCGTAGCATTGGTTGGTTATACCAATGTTGGCAAATCAACGATTATGAATATGATGGCAAAGTCGGAAGTTTTTGCCGAAAACAAATTGTTTGCCACGTTAGATACCACGGTGCGAAAAGTGGTTATTGTAAACCTGCCATTTCTTTTGGCTGATACTGTGGGGTTTATCCGTAAACTG
Source organism: Prolixibacteraceae bacterium (assembly GCA_016931875.1). Lineage (GTDB taxonomy): Bacteria > Bacteroidota > Bacteroidia > Bacteroidales > Prolixibacteraceae > Draconibacterium. Next base: position 1,355 of record JAFGDX010000263.1, on the reverse strand, counting down.
CCTCATGGCCTGGTAGAATCGTTTAAATCGACACTCGATGAGGTTCGCGAAGCTGATATCCTGCTGCATGTGGTTGATATTTCGCACCCCGGTTTTGAAGAACAGATTGAAACCGTAAATGAAACTCTGGAAGAGATTGATGCCGCAGATAAACCAACCATGTATGTTTTCAATAAAATTGATGCTTTTACCTATGTAAAAAAGGATGAAGATGATTTAACGCCAGGCACAAAAGAAAATTTTAGTTTACAGGAGTGGAAAAATTCATGGATGGCAAAAAACAATACACCAGCTCTTTTTATTTCGGCCACCGAAAAAGAGAATATCGAAGAATTTAAAACAATGTTATACGAAGAGGTAAAAAAAATACACTCACAGCGTTTTCCTTTTAACGATTATTTATACGATATCACCTGGGAGGAAGACTAAATCTTTTTTGTATCGTTTGTATTGTTTTTTGAATTCAGGCAAACGGAATATAAATCGGTGCGTCGGTCTTTAAGATTACGGACGGCACCAAAAGTATGCAACTCTTTTAATAAATCGAGATCAACGTCGGCCACCAAAATCATTTCCGTATTGGCAGTGGCTTCGGCTTTTATTCCGTTGGCGGGGAAGGAAAAGTCGCTGGGAGTAAAAACCACCGACTGTGCAAACTGGATATCCATATTTTCAACCTTGGGCAAATTGCCAACCGACCCGGCAATGGCAACATAACATTCGTTTTCAATAGCCCGGGCACGGGCGCAGTACCGAACGCGTGAATACCCGTTTTGCGTATCGGTTAAAAAAGGAACAAAGAGAATGTTCATTCCCTGTTCTGCCAGAATCCTTGATAATTCAGGAAATTCAACATCGTAACAAATCAGCACACCCACCGGGCCGCAGTCAGTTTCAAAAACCTGAATCGTGTCTCCGCCTGAAAGGCCCCATGTTTTTATCTCGTCGGGGGTAACATGTATTTTTTCATAGGTTTCGTAAGTGCCGTTTCTTCTGCACAAAAAACCGGTATTGTACAATTTATCGTCGCGCACCAGCGGAAAACTTCCGGTAACAATATTAATATTGTATGAAATGGCCAGTTTGATAAAACGCTCTCTTATTTCTTCAGTGTAATCGGCCAGTTTACGAATGGCGTCGGCATAGCCCAGATGATTGTAATCGGCCATCAGCGGCGCGTTAAAATATTCCGGGAAAAGAACAAAATCGCCGTTGTAACTGGCCACGGCATCAACAAAGTATTCTACCTGGGTAAACAATTCATCAATATTCTTGTAGAGCCGCATCTGCCACTGGATTAACCCTAAACGCACAACCGATTTTTGCCGGCTCACTTTGTCTGAATGCTTCTCGTA
>JAFGDX010000262.1 GCA_016931875.1 Prolixibacteraceae bacterium | reverse complement strand
CTGCCGTTTTAATAGGAATTGAGTCCGTAAATTTGTTCTGCAGGTTTACGGATTTTTTTTCGCTGTTTGTAATCCTCCGGCGGGTAACCCAGGGTAATGAGCAGTCCTATTTTTTTGTTTTGCGGAATATGCAGCAACGTTTTGATTTTTTTTTCATCAAACCAGCCAATCATACAGGTTCCCAGGCCTAAATCGGTTGCCTGCAGGCAAAAATGGGCGGCGGCAATTCCGATATCATACAAAGGGTACTCCTGGTTTTTTATGTTTCCGCCAATTTGGGTAATCAGTTTTGGCTTTTCAATCACCAAAACAGCAATAACCGGCGCTTCAACAGTAAACTTATTAAATGAAACAAGCGGGTTGAAGGTAGCTTCAGCCACTTTGGTTTTCAACATGGGTTCGTCAACAATAATCAGTTTCCATGGTTGCGAATTACATGCCGAGGGAGCCAGGCGAACCGCTTCTGCCAGTTGATCGATTTTTTCACGTTCAACCCTTTTATTCTGGTATTTCCGAACACTTTGCCGTTGTTTTATCAATTCTTCAAAGTTCATAATGTACAAATTGGTTCAAACAAAAATACATTATTCCCAAAACATGGCAGTTTTTTAAACCTCATCACAAAATCATCGTAAAAGAGAACATTATCAAAAAGAACAGTGAACGGAATTATTTATTAAAAATTAAATTGTTATGCCAGAAAGTGTTTATAAAGTTATCGAATTGGTAGGAAGCAGCACCGAATCGTGGGAAAAAGCTGCACAAAATGCCATAAAAAAAGCAGCAGAATCGTTACGCGACCTGAGAATTGCCGAAGTAGTTCAGATGGATATGCACCTGAAAGATGGTAAAGTGGAATATTACCGTACAAAATTAAAAGTCTCCTTCAAATATGAAGGGTAGTTTTAATTGGCAGCATTTCTGAGGATTATGGAAGCCGGGAGCAGATTTCCGGCTTTTTTGGTTTCCGGTGTGACACAGTTGCCGGCTTTTGGATTTGTACAGATTCCTGTATAAAGGAATTTTATTAACTTAGTGGAAATCAACAATTATAAACTTAAAGAGTCAGTAAAAATGAAACGAAGAAAATTTATTAGAAACAGCGCTTTGGGAGGCCTTGCACTGACCATTCCTGCCATCCGGAGTTTTGGAAGCAATTTTTCGCCCAATTACAGTTTGCCGCGCCGGGTTTTGGGGAAAACCGGTGAAAAACTTTCGGTAATTGGTTTTGGTGGAATAATGCTGAATGACAACCCGCAGGATTTTGCCAACGAACTTGTGGCAAAAGCGTATGAACTCGGGGTGAATTATTACGATGTGGCACCGGGCTATGGTACAGCCCAGGAACGGATGGGGCCGGCGCTAAAACCTTACCGCGAAAATTGTTTCCTGGCCTGCAAAACACAAAAAAGGACGGCCAGTGAAGCTCAGTTGGAGCTGGAAGATTCATTGCGGAAACTGGAAACCGACCACTTTGATTTATACCAGTTGCACGCATTAAGTTCGGTGGAAGAAACCGAACAGGTTTTTGCCCCGGGTGGTGCTATGGAAACATTTGTGAAAGCCCGCAAGGAAGGAAAAGTAAAATACCTGGGTTTTTCAGCACATTCGGTTGATGCAGCACTTTTGGCCATGAAGAATTTTGATTTCGATTCCATTCTGTTTCCTATTAATTTTGCCTGCTGGCATGGCGGCGATTTTGGCCCGCAGGTTTATGCCGAAGCCGAAAAGCGTGGCATGGGAATTTTGGCATTAAAAGCCATGGCACTTACCCGGCTCGGGCAAGGGGAACAAAAAATTTATAAAAACGTGTGGTACCGGCCTATCGAAGACGAGGAGATTATGAAAATGGCGTTAAAATATACCCTTTCAAAACATATTACTGCGGCCATACCTCCCGGGCAGAATACGCTATTTTTAAAAGCACTGGAATTTATGAATGAATATGAACCTATTTCGGGTGAAGAAACCGATAAATTGTTATCGCTGGCAAAAGAAACCAGCCCTGTGTTTATGCATGCATAAAAAATTTTGTTTTTTCAAAAGGAAAGTCATTCAGTTATGCAGAGTTGAATGGCTTTTTTTATTGAACCCGGGTGCTGTCGTTTCCGTCCCAGGAATAATTCCACATTTTCATGTATTCATTTCCCGGTAAAAACCGGTCGTTTGTTTTTTTAAGCCAGGCCTGCAACTGTTCCTCCAAATCCGACTCAATAAATTTGTATTCATCCAGCCCGAGCAGGTTGTTCATTTGATACGGATCCAAAACATTGTCATACAAAAACCACGGCCCGTTCAGGTCGCGAACATAGGTAAACCGGTCGGTCCTCACCCCGCGAAATTCCCTTCCTCCCCTGGAATAATTCCACTGATGAAAAGGCACCGGGCACTGAATGAGAACCGACTCACTGGCCGGTTTTTCTTCACCGGAAATCACTTTGGAATAATCAGCTCCCTCTATTGTCTCAGGTATTTCAATACCCGACAAACCGAGCAGTGTGGGTAAAATGTCAGGAGTATTGATTGGGGCTTCAACCACTCTTTTTTTATTTCCGAATTTTTGAGGATAGCGCAATAAAAAAGGGACCATCAGCGATTCGTTCCAGGGCTGCTGTTTTTTTACATTTCCATGCGAATACAGCATATCGCCGTGGTCGGAGGTAAATACAAAAATGGTATTTTCCCTGATTCCGTTTTCGTCCACTGCCTGTAGCAAATCGTTTAAACAATCATCGAGTGCAGCCATGTGGGCGTAGTATCCGGCGATATCGTTTCTGGCTTTGTCCCGCAGTGTGTCCGGAACATTGGGGCGGACATCAATGTCTTCAGGAGAAAACATTTGCCGGTATTTTTCGGGTGCAGTTTGATAAGGCGCATGGGGCGGCCCCCACGAAAGCACGAGCAAAAACGGGTGTTCTCCGTTTGCTTTATCTGCAATGTATTCAATGGCTGATTGTGTTTGGGCAATGGCATCGTAACCATCCCATTTTAATTGTTCCGGTGTGTCTTCGTAATAAAATGAGTTATTGTAGTCGTGCGTACATTCAAGCGCCTGCCAGAAATCAAAACCCTGCCGGCGTTCGCGGGGAATAAATTTTAACCGGGCTTCAAAAGTTTCTTCACCTGGTACGTGGCCGTTTAAATGCCATTTTCCGATGTAGCCGGTTTCGTAGCCGGCATTTTTATACATTTTTGCCATGGTATTTGCTTCCGGGTTCAAAGGTTTGTCGTTATAAAAAACACCGTGGCTGAGCGGGTACTGGCCCGTTAACAAACTGGCCCGGTAGGGACAGCAAACGGGGCAGCCCGAAACGGCGTTTGTAAAAACTACACTTTCTTCGGACAATTTATCGATGGCAGGCGTTTTTACCACAGGATTTCCCTTGTACCCCAAATCCTGAGCCCGCCACTGATCGGCAAAAACAAAAATTACATTGGGCCGCTGTTCCTTTTCCGGCCCGCAGCCCAATACAAACAGGAAAACTAAAATGAGAAATAATTTTTCGGAAACAACAAGGCAATGCTGAAAGTTACTTTTCTTTTTCTTCAAAAACTTTTTTAATGTCATAAACATGATCTTTTCTTGCTCTTTTTTCTCTTTTTTCGGCCTTCCTTTCTTTTGCACTTTTTTTGGGAGCTTTTTTTACATTCTTTGGTGCTTCGTGAAATTTCGACATGGCTTTCTGATTTAAAATAAACAACTTATCAGTTACTTTAAACAAAGTAAATTTACATCGAAAAAATATTTTTGCAGCATTTGGAATATAAATATTTTAGATGTTCTGACGATTTTTTTTAATAGTTCGGGAGAGATTTTCAGGAATGTGAAAAGATAAAAAAAGCGGTATCTTTTTCGGATACCGCCGGGAATTTAGCCAACGAAGTATGTGGCTGAATTATATAGAACTAACTGAACGGTTCGTGTATTTCATAGCTTCAAAACAGTATTTGTAAAAAAGCAATATTTATGCCAAAAACGTAAAGCGGTTTTATGTTCCACAACATAAATTTGTTCAGAGTGTGAATTTTATTTTACTCTGTAATTTCAGGTTTGAGTAAAAGTGGATATTGTTTGTGTAAGTACCCCGATTACATTTTTTACATTCCGCTTAAAAACCTTCAGGACTTCCTCCCAGGTTACCGGCTCCTCGTCGGTTTTCCAGCAGTCGTAATCGGTGCTGAGAGCAACGGTTGCATAGGGAATTCCCAGTTCGTTTGCCAGGGTGCACTCCGGTGCAACCGACATGTTGATTACATCAGCCCCCCACATTCGGAACATGTTTGATTCGGCCCGTGTTGAAAATCTGGGCCCTTCAATGGAGATGGTTGTTCCGGCAGAATGAAACCGAAGATTTAATTCTTTTGCTGAATGAATTAGCCGGGTGCGCAGATCTTCGTCAAACGGGTCGGCCATTGGCGTGTGTTTGAGCTCTCCTTTTTCAAACGAATCAAAAAATGTAATTTTCCGGTGACGGGTAAAATCGATAAACTGATCGAGAATAACCAAATCGCCGCGTTGAATCTCTTCGCGCAGGCTGCCACAGGCCGAGGTGGCGATGATATGTGTGCATCCCAGTTCTTTTATTCCCCAGATATTGGCACGGTTATTTACAAGCGTGGGAGTTATGGAATGGTCCCTTCCGTGGCGCGATAAAACAGCCACTTCAACGCCGCTTATTTTGCCGGTTTTGAAAGTTGATGAAGGCTCACCATAAGGTGTTGAGATTTTCACTTCGTTGGGGTTTTTCAGAATAGAGGGATCTTCAAGGCCGGAGCCTCCGATGATGGCTATTTTTGTCATATTACAGTTTTTCAGGAAATAATGATTGTATACTTTTTTGGCTGGCATGGCAAATTCCGCGCTCGGTAATCAGTCCGGTTACCAACCGGGCAGGAGTTACATCAAATCCGTAGTTGGCAACTTTACTTTTTTCAGGAATTAGTTTTAGGGTTTGAATGCCGGAATTACCCCACCCTTCAATTTCAGCTACTTCCTCCGGGCCGCGTTCCTCGATGGGAATTTCTGTTAACCCGTTTTCAATACTCCAGTCAATGGTGGAAGAGGGAAGCGCCACATAAAAAGGAATACGGTTGTCTTTTGCAGCCAATGCTTTCAGGTAGGTACCAATTTTATTGGCTACATCGCCTGTAACCGTAGTGCGGTCGCTGCCCACAATAACCAAATCAACTTTTCCGTGTTGCATCAGATGGCCGCCGGTGTTGTCGGCAATCACGGTGTGCGGTACTCCTTCTTCTGAAAGCTCAAAAGCAGTTAAACGCGCGCCCTGGTTTCGCGGCCGGGTTTCATCTACCCACACATGCACCGGAATTCCTTTTAGGTGTGCCTTGTAAATGGGCGCGGTTGCGGTTCCCCAGTCAATACAGGCCAGCCAGCCGGCATTGCAGTGGGTGAGGATGTTTACGGTTTCACCTTTTTTTCTGTAAATTTTCTGAATAAGTTCAAGTCCGAATTCACCTATTTTTTCACTGAATTGGATTTCCTGTTCTTTTAAAGAATGAACTTTTTTTAATGTTTTTTCAATTATTCGGGGTGAATCTTTTTCTTTCAGAATAAATTGAAGCATTTCATCAACGGCAAAAGCAAGGTTAACCGCTGTGGGACGAGCAGACTTTAAATATTCCGCTTTTCGGTTTATTGAGCGTGCAAAATCCCTTTCATCTGCTTCGAACAAAGCGAGGTACATTCCGTAAGCGGCCGTAATTCCAATAAGCGGCGCACCGCGCACCACCATTTTTTGAATGGCAAAAAACACATCGGAAACGGTTTTTAAATCCACAATTTCAAACGAAAAAGGCAGTTTTCGCTGGTCGATTACCTGAACAATTGACGGCTTATCTTTCTTTAACCAAATGGTATGATAATGTTTATCCTGAATTTTCACTCAACCGGTTTTAAATATTTATATTCGCAACATCGTAAAAATACAACAATGAATCCTGACCTTGCAAATATAAAAAACATCATCTTCGATTTGGGAAATGTATTGCTGAATCTTGACATTGATGCTTCTGTTAAAGCCTTTCAGAAACTGGGACTGAGTGCCGAGGTGGTCGACCGGAAATATGCGTATTCCAACCCCGCTTTTTATGCCCTGGAAGTGGGGAAGGTAACACCGGAAGAATTTTGCAGCCAGGTGCGCCGTGTGCTTGGGAATCCGTTGGCCACCAATCAACAAATTGAAGATGCCTGGTATGCCATGATTAAAGATATTCCGCCCCCACGGATAAAAGTAGTTCAGGAATTGAAAAAGTATTTCAAGATTTATCTTTTCAGTAATACCAACGAAATTCATATCAGCCGTTTGCTTCCGGAGTTTAAGATGCAACATGGCATTGATTTTACATCGCTTTTTGAAAAGGCCTTTTATTCGTATGAAATTCACGAGCGCAAGCCCGATTTAACTTCGTTTGAAAAAGTGATTGAATTGTCGGGGGTAAATCCTGCTGAAACCCTTTTTGTAGATGATTTGGAACCCAATATTCTGAGTGCACGACAGACAGGTTTGCAAACGCTGTGGCTGAAAAAGGGAATGGAGATGGCTGATTTTTTTTGGGAAACGTTATTTCAGAATCCGGATTCTTTTTAGCCTGATATCTTCCACGGGCCGCCAGTTTCGGTCGGTTTCAGCTTTTACAATTTCATCCACCACATCCAACCCAGAGATTACTTCGCCAAAAATGGTGTAACTGCCATCGAGGTGCGGGGCGCCGCCAACGGTTTTGTAAACCTGCCGTTGTTCTGCGGTAAATTTATACTTGTTTTGTTCTTCGATTTCATCCAGTTCTGAGTCGTAATATCTCCGTCCTGAAACAATGTAAAACTGTGAACCTTCCGAGCGGCGGCGCTGGTTTTCCGTATCGGGTCTTCGTGGTGAACCAATCATTCCGCGTTTGTGGTAAAATTTGGGAACTATGTTTGCCGGGAGTGTATAGCCCGGACCTTTGTACCCCACTGCATCTTCTTTATCTGCATAACGGCTGTCGGCAGCGCCGCTTTGTATTCCAAAATCGGCAATCACCCGGTGAAAAAGCAGGCTGTCGTAAAAATGTTCCTTTGCCAGTTTTATAAAGTTGTCGCGGTAAACGGGCGTTTCATTAAACAGGCGGATGGTAATGTTTCCCATATCGGTTTCCAGAACCAGCCCCTTTATTTTCATATTTTCGGCGGCAATTTCCTTGTTTGAATGCGAGCGCAACGATTCCAAAGTTGCCGGTTCATTTTTGTTCTTCAGCAAATCGGCAATGTAGGTTGAGGGAATAACAAAGCTTTGCACTTCGAAATTATCGACGGCCGAAAACGCAATTCCGATAACTTTCTGGCTGGAGACAAAAACCGGGGTTCCGAAAACTGATTTACGAATGCGATTGGTAATCCGGTACAATTTGGCTCCCTTCAGCGTGGTGAGGTTCAACACTTTTCCGGTAAAAAGCTGGAGTGTTTTTCCTGATGAAGATGAGATATACAATGTTTTGGCCGAGTTGGGTACATTCCCCGCGAATAATTCAACGGGGTTTCGTTTCAGGCTGTCAACTTTCAAAATGATTATATCGTTAATCCGGTCGACTGCTACATATTTGTCAGCCAGAAATTTGTTATCCTCGTTAAAAGGTGTCACCCAAACTTTGCTGGCCTGGTTTACCAGCGAGTATTTGGTTACGATTAAATCTTCAGCAATAAAAAATCCCTGCCCCGACTCCAAAATGCGATCATCGTCGTAGGTGTCGATGTCAACTACCGACCCCATAATTTCCTGCCACACGGCATTCTGGTTGTTTTCGTTTTGCGTCCTTTTTTCCTGTTGTTGCTGTTCGGTGGTTTTGTTTTCTTTTGAACTGCAGGAGAAGAGTACCAGCAAAATAACAAGAGATGCAGCAAGATTTTTCATGTTACTCATTTAATACGTTCACGGTGATTTTAACATCGGTTAGCGGGCGGTTGTTTTCATCGGTTTTTAATGCTGAAATTTTATCGATGGTTTCAAAGCCCGAAATACATTCACCAAAAATGGTGTACTTGCCATCCAAATCAGGGTAGCCACCAACGGTTGTATAGGCTTTTCGCTGTTCTTCCGAGAATTGAAGGACATCCGGATCGATGTTGTATTCCATTTCGATATTCTTTTTTACATCTTCTGCAATTTGCCTGAATTCATCCACCTTTTTTTCTTCCTTTAATAGTTTTAGTTTTTCGCGTATTTCAGGTGTCATGTATTTTTGAACAATCCGGTTTCGAATGGGGCGGTTCACAGCCATTTCCATGGTGTCGAGTTCGCCATCGGTGTGAACACGGCCCTTTACGATAAAAAACTGCGAAATATCCGATTGTTTAAAAGGGTTTATCTCATCGGGCTGGCGCGGAGCGCAAAGGGCGCCTTTTTTATGAAAGTAGTGCGGAAGAATTTCATCATCAACCGTTTTATCCGGATCTCCGTAACCAATACGCTTTCCGGGAGGTGCATTTTTCGAACTTTTTGAACCGCCCTGAATGAGGAAATTTTGGATAACACGATAAAAAAGCGTTTCGTTGTAGTAGCCTTCGCTGGCCAGTTGAATAAAGGCGTCGCGGTGCTTTGGAGTGTCGTTATACAGCCGGAACTTCATATTCCCCATGCTGGTGGAAATCTCCACGACTTTTGACTGACCGTAACTTTGAAACGAATAAATTAAAAAACTGAATAGTATAAGAAAACGTACCATAATTTATTTTATCAACTCCAACTCCATTTTTATATCGGTTAAAGGCCGGTCTTTCTGATCGGTCTCCACCGCTGCTATTTTGTCAAGCACATCCAATCCTTCAACAACTTCGCCAAAAACGGTGTATTCTCCGTCAAGCGACGGGTAGCCGCCAATGGTTGTGTAAGCCTCCCGCTGTTCTTCCGTAAATTTGAATTTTTTGCCCGAGGTCTCAAAAGTGCTGTCCACCTTTTCCCTGATTTCTGCAATACAAATGTTAAATCCTTCCAGATCGTTGTTTGCCCGGTACGTTTGCAGCTCTTCGCTGGCGTCTTCAAAACATTGTCGTAACAATTCGTTTTTTTGTTTCGACGAAATCATGGTTTCCAAAGTGTCCAGTTTTCCGGGCGTAAAAACTTCACCCTGAACAATGTAAAATTGTGATCCGCTTGACCGTTTTTCAGGATTTGAAGGTCCGCCGGTTCTGGCCGCAGCCAGCGCGCCCTTTTTATGGAAATGTTTTTCAGGTAAAAATTCGGCTTCAACGGTGTAGCCGGGTGAACCTCCTCCCAAACGTGCGCCCGGCTCTGCATATTTTGAATCGGGATCTCCTCCCTGAATCATAAAATGGTTAATCACCCGGTGAAAAAGCAATCCATCATAAAATCCTTCATTTACCAGTTTTAAAAAATTTTCTTTATGCTTTGGGGTATCATTGTATAGTTTCACTTTAATATCGCCAAATTCAGTTTTTATTAAAACCAAATCGTCCTCTTTTTTTGATTCATTTGCGCATGAAAGTAATGCAACCATAAGTGTTGAAACCATAAATATCAGGAATCTGTTCATTCTTCTTAAATTTGTTTAAATTGAACAAAAATTGTAAAAACCGCTGTAAAGATAAAAAGATGAGGAAAATTCTGTCGATGCTTTTTGTTTTAATCTCTTTTGTTTTCTGCTCCACAGAAAATAACGGGCAGCCGGATGCGTTGGGCCTTCAGGAGAAAATGACCATTGTAAAGGGAAAACCACAATCGTTTATTGCTGAAATTTCGATGAAGGTGGAAGAAAGTTCAGGTTTGATTTTGTACAATAATTTGTTGTGGACTTTTAACGACAGCGGCGGTGAAAACAAACTTTTTGGGTTGAACTTTTCGGGCGAAACTGAAAGAGAAGTTGTTGTTGAAAATGCAACCAACACTGATTGGGAAGACATTGCACAGGATGACGAGCATTTTTACATTGGCGATTTTGGAAATAACGGAGGGGCGCGAAAAGATTTGAAGATTTACAAAATCAAAAAGAGCGATATCGATTCAGGAAACCGGGTGGTTGCCGACGAAATAAAATTTGCATACCGCGAACAGACCGCATTTCATTACCAGGCGTACCAGCATTCTTTTGATTGTGAGGCGATCACCGTTTTTAACGGGGTTTTAACTATTTTCACAAAAAACTGGGTTGACCAAACCACTTCGGTGTATCATATTCCCAAAACGGAGGGTGAGTATAACGTAAGTTTGTCTGACACATTCAATGTAAACGGGCTTGTAACCGGTGCCGATGTCAGCCCCGACAGAAACACGCTCGCACTGGTTGGTTATAAGGATTTTAAGCCCATCGTGTGGATATTTTCCGAAATAACAGAGAAAAGTTTTTTTAAGGGAAAAATAACTTACATGGAGCTGGATGAAATTTTTTCTGCACAAACCGAAGGTATTTGTTTTAAGGGGAATGATTCACTGCTGATTTCATGTGAACGCACCAATACACATTTGCAGCAGATTTTTTTGATAGACCTGAAAAATCAAAAGCAATAATGGGAAGTTTGGAAGTAAATGACCATATCCGGCTGGAAGTACTCAACCTTTCGATGGCACAGCAGATTTTTACAGCCATTGATAACGATCGCGATTATTTGAGACCCTGGTTGCCCTTTGTTGATTTTACCCGTGAAGTTGCAGATACTGAAGCATTTATCAAAGGAATAACACAGCAGAAGGAAACCCGGAAAGATGAAGTTTACAGCATTTGGGTAAAAGAAGAATTTGCCGGACTGATTGGTTTTAAAGATACCGACTGGGTAAACCGGAAAACCGAAATCGGGTACTGGCTGACCCAAAAAATGCAGGGAAAAGGAATCATTACATTGTGTGTAAAAAAACTGGTTTCTTATTCGTTTCAAAAACTAAAACTAAACCGTATTCAGATAAAAGTAGCTGTGGGAAACCAAAAAAGTGCGGCCATCCCTCAGCGGTTAGGTTTTCATTTTGAGGGAATTGAGCGCGAAGGTGAAAAACATAGCGGCAAATTTTTTGATTTGGAAGTGTACAGTTTACTCCACTCCGAAGGTATTCTTTGATATTCCGGTTCTCTCTTTCAATTATGAAGCGAATATTAACCGAATGTAAAAACCCGTTAAATTCTGTTAAAGCAGTAATTAATATACTGATTGTTTGTATATTTGACCTTTGAAATCGTTTGTTCGATTTTTTAATTTAAAAAAGAGAGAAAACGCAAGAAACAATGGAAGACAAATCAATTAGAAGAAATCTCTACAGGGTGCTTCGTAAAACGGGAGTTCCGAAGAAGGACATCAAACTGAACGCTTCGTTTAACGAAGACCTGAAGTTTGATAATGTAGACTGGACGATTTTTACTTATTATTTGGAAGGTATTTTTAACATCTCGGTAAACGATCAGGAATTGGGAAATTTTATAAATGTTAAAGATACGCTGCATTATTTAGGAAGAACGGCTTAGTAAAAAGCTGATAATTTAGTTATTAAAAAGGTAGAAAGGGTAAATTTATTTACCCTTTTTTTATTGGATTGCGGAATGAAAACTACGACATTCCGCTTTTTCAGGAAAAAAAACTTCGGCGAATTTTAGTAACTTGTTAGCTCGTTTTAAACTAAATTTTTGCCATGACCTTTAAAGAATTTTTAAACCTTCAGATTTACAAACACGGCGATATAATCATTACAGTTGACAGTATTGTCATTGTTGTGGTCATCCTGCTGGCTACTTTTATGGGGTTAAAAATTGTCAGGGGCTTATTTAAAAAATTTATCAGAAAAAATGAGACAGAACGGCGTTCGTACTGGTCGGTTTATTTTATTCTGCGCTATGTGGTTTGGGTCATTGTTATTGTGTTGCTGTTGGAAACTGCCGGGGTAAAAGTTTCGGTTTTACTGGCTGGTCTTACAGCGCTTTTGGTTGGTGTTGGTTTTGGTATCCAGCAGTTGTTTAGCGATCTGGCTTCGGGACTGGTACTGCTGTTTGAAAGAAATCTTCAGATGAATGATGTCATCCAACTCGAAGACGGCACCGTTGGGAAGGTGATTCAGATGGGCCTGCGTACTTCAAAAATAAAAACCCGCGATGATATTATTTTGGTAGTTCCCAATTCAAAGTTTGTTAACGACGTCATTATCAACTGGAGCCAGATGGATTACAACACCCGTTTTTCGGTTGAAGTGGGCGTAGCTTATGGTTCTGATACCAAACTGGTGACCGAAATTTTATTAAAGTGTGCACGACAAAACGGGAAAATATCCAATGCCCCGGCACCGTTTGTGCGGTTCAATAATTTTGGCGATTCGTCGCTTGATTTTCAACTGTTTTTTTGGGTTATGGAACCTTTTTTTGTAGAGCATACCAAAAGCCTTTTGCGTTATGCCATTGATGATGAGTTTCGGAAAAATGGCGTTCAAATTCCATTTCCGCAACGCGATGTGCATATTAAAACAAATCCGCCGCAAAAGTAGTTTTGTTAAAAACCCGGCTTGTGCAAAACTGTTTGAAATATAAACCGTAAGTTAAAATCATAAAAAATGAGGCATATTAAACGATTTGTTTTACCTGTTTTTTTACTTCTTATTTCTGTTTTTATCAAGTACTTTTTTATTCGCTACAATTGGGTGAGTGTTGACTACAGCGATTTTTTCGGAAAAACCGGTGCGGTATTGCTGATAGTAAGCCTGGCATGGATTTTAATTGCCGGAATCAGAACTCTCAAACGTATTTTGGTGGAACAGTTTGATACCTCGCAGGAAGACAATCTGCGCTCACGCAAGTTTCAGACCCAGTTTAATATTCTTGAAAAAATTATTGTTTTCCTGGTGGTTATTATTTCCATCGGGGTTGTTTTAATGTTGTTTGAAGATGTACGGCGTATTGGAATTAGCTTGTTTGCATCGGCAGGAGTTGCAGGGATAATAATCGGGTTTGCAGCACAGCGGCTTATTGCTACGGTAATTGCCGGCTTGCAGATTGCCATTACCCAGCCCATCCGGATTGATGATGTAGTAATAATTGAAAATGAATGGGGCAGGATTGAAGAAATTACCCTTACCTATGTTGTGGTGAAAATATGGGATTTACGGCGATTGATTGTTCCGTCGACCTATTTTTTTGAAAAACCGTTTCAGAATTGGACCCGTACTTCCGCCGAAATTCTGGGCACCGTTTTTATTTATACTGATTATCATGTTTCGTTTGATGCCTTACGGAAAGAATTAACAAGACTTTTGGAGAGCACTCCGTTGTGGAACAAAAAGGTGAATGTGCTACAGGTAACCGATGCCAAAGAGTACGGAGTAGAAGTAAGGGCGCTGATGAGTGCCAAAGATTCTTCAACAGCCTGGGATTTGCGCGTGTTTATCCGCGAAAAGCTGATTGAATTTATTCAAAAAAATTACCCTGAAAGTTTACCAAAAACAAGGGTTGTGGTTGAAGGCGATGGAACAAATACCAAATCGACTGCAGAAACCTTTGGCGTTCCAAAAATGTAACATTATGAAGATTTATTTTGCAGGTTCCATTCGCGGGGGCAGAGAAGATGCAGCTTTGTATTTTGAAATAATTGAGTATCTGAAAGATTTTGGGGAAGTTTTAACGGAACATGTTGGAGATGCCGGCCTGTTGGCAGCGGGCGACGACGGTGCGTCTGACAGTTATATTCACGATAGGGATGTGGAGTGGTTGCAGTCGGCCGAAGTATTGGTGGCCGAAGTTACAACGGTCTCCATGGGAGTGGGTTACGAAATCGGCCGGGCGGTGGAATCCGGGAAAAAAGTACTTTGTTTGTTCAGGCCCGGTGCCGGGAAACATCTTTCAGCCATGATTGCCGGTTGCCCTGCCCTGACCCTGGTTTATTACAACAACATGGAGGAGGGGAAATCAGCCATCGCCACCTTTTTTGCAGAAAAAGGAAAGTCGGAACTCCTGTTTAATGATGTATGATGAAAGATTTTGGTTTATACGGGCAATACGAAAAAGGAGTGAAGGTTGATGACCTTTTTTCAACGCATTCATCCGGATTCAGAGCGCCCAAT
>JAFGDX010000261.1 GCA_016931875.1 Prolixibacteraceae bacterium | reverse complement strand
TGTACATGCGGCAACTGATATTTTTTGTGCCGGTTAAACACGCCACCGGTATTTTTTCTTTTTTGAAAAGCCGTGCAATTTTTATGTCTTCCGCTTTTTCGGTTTTCAGTTGTTTGTGCGGATTTAATGTTTTGTAGATAGCAGCATTAAAAAGCATAAACTGCCCGTTGGCTGCCGAAAGCGACGGAAATTTCAGTTTCCTGACCAAAACAAGCGGAAGAAGGGAGAGCAGAATAAAATTCATGTTGGGCACCGTAACATATTCGCCCCAGGTTTTTATAATTTGTCGCGGGAAAATGGACAACAATCCCAGGTTGTTTTTTTCGGAAAAAGAAATGGTTTGCTGAATGATGTCTCCATTTATTCTTACATCGGCATCAAGGAAAAGAAAATGCTTGCCGGCAGCGTGCTTTGAAAGCGAATAACAGGCAAAGTTTTTTCCGAGCCATCCAACGGGCAGCCCGCCCGATTCCAAAAGACGAATCCGTGCATCGTTTTTTGTCATTTCGGAAACAATTTGCGAGGTTTTATCGGTTGACTGGTCGTTAAAAACCATTATCTCCATATTCAGATAGTTTTGGTCTTTCAGGTCAGATAAAATATTTCCGATGTTGTTTTCTTCATTTCGTGCCGGAATGAGAACCGAAACCAAAGGACTGGAGGGCCGCCCGGTTTTTGGAAACGGCTGCCGGAATGCCAGGTTGGTTGCGGCTACCAGCAACTGTATTCCTGTAAAAAACAATATAATTCCGGCAATGTAAATCATCTCTTTTCCTTTTGAATGTTGACACAACGGTTGTAAAACCGGGTAAATTCCTTTTCCATTTCCGGGGTGGTGCAACCGTTTGAATACTCTTCAAAATAAGTATACAAAGCGGGTTTTGAGTTGGAGAAATAATCCACAAGGTTGACCATAAAAACCACCTGAATTTCGTTTTTTACTTTTTGCAGAATTTTTTCCACCCCTTTTTCAAAAATGAATTTGTTGCTGTGCATGCTTTGTATTTCGCCCGTTGGGAAAAGCAGCACCAGGTTGTTACGGTTTGAAAGCAATTTGGCAGTATAATCAATGGTCTCCAAAACCGACCTCGACTTTTTACGGATGGAAAACCCGCCGGTGTAGCTGAAAAACCAGTTTTTACGGAGTTGTTCCTCCAACATCATAAAATAAAATTTGCGATGAAAAAACCGGCGGTTAAAATACAGCGCCCAAATACCGTCCCACCAGCTTATATGGTTGGCAATGAGCAAAACAGGCTTTTTGCGGTCGGTAATTTCACCCGAAAAATAAACGGAATAAAAAGCGCGTTTCATTTTCCAAATGACATAAAACCGGAAAAACGGGTCGATAAGAAAATGATGTTTTGCTTTTTGTATCACGGTGAAAGTTTAAAGGTGAGCAATAAAACGCTAAAAAAAACCAGTTGACAGGCGAGGAGTACCGGTGCCAGTTTATTGTTGGTTTTTATGCTAAACAGTCGCAGGCCTGCATTAAACAGCAACGCCAGAACAAACCAGGCCAGGTAATTTTTTACCGGTACTTTATTGTCAGCCCAGCTCCACATATCCAAAACAGGGGCAAGTTGTTCAATAATAACATCGTACACCAGCATTATAAACGAAGCGAGGATGATTTGCACAGCCCCATTGGTTTTTAGTTTTGTGGCAACCGACAACGAAATATAACTAAGCAGCAACCAGTTAATACCAATTATTAACGGGGTGTTGAAGAGTTTTATTCCCAAACTTTCGCCGTAACGGTAATTGCCAAAAATGAGGCCGGTGTTTACGCCAATCATTTCAGCCAGAAATCCCAGAATATAAATGGCTGCAAACAAAACCAGCTCCTTTTTTTGAACGTGTTGATGAAAAGCAGCCAGTGCAAAAACACTTAGCAAAATGGCGCCCGGAATTAATTTTTTAAAGACAGGAAATGTTTCGTTGAGTAGCATTCCGGTAACCCCCACAACATAAAAAACAATAAAAAAAACGGCCACCCATTTAAAACGGTGCTGCAGGTAATTTACTATTTTCCGGGTAAAATTCATTAGTGTTTTTTGAATGTGTTTTGAAATTTCTCAATCAAAAGCAAATTAAAAAGTATAAGGCTGAATGCATATCCAAAATCTTCCACCGGAATGGTAAAAACGCGGATTCCCAGATTTTCGCTGTTGTTGTACCAAACCACCTCCTGCTCAATGCCGGTTCCGGTTAAAATTCCGTTTACAATTACAAATGGCACCAGAATGAGCAAAAAGGTGATAAAAAAGCTACGTGTTACCCGTGTTTTATCAAACAGCGAAAGCAGCAGAACCACAAAAACCTTCAACGAAATATAGAAGGTGTAAACTTTTTCGGTGTTGAAAAAAGCCAGCGCCAAACTCAAAATGATAAAAACAATTGTAATGAATTGAGTGATATTGGAATTCAGCCTGGTTTTTGGAAAGTATTCCACAAATGAAACATGCAAAAAAAGGCTTGCATACGGAATGGCAAAGAAAAACAGGATTTCTTCAAGCGGAAGGCTGAATATGGTAATTCCGGATAAGTAACGTGGGTTAAAACCCCAGATTCCGTGGCGGGTAAAAACAATGTCGAACAGAATGTAGACAACCGAAACAATGATTATTGCAGGAAGCACAATCCGCCACTTTTTGTAAAACCGCAACCGTTTGTCGAAACTTAATGCAAGCGGAACCCCGGACGATGCCAGCAGCAGTATGAAGTACAGCGACATTAATTTTGGTTTTTAAAAAAACGAAACTGAAAAACCAGCAAGCCATAGTTGTCAAAATCGCGTACATTTTTCCCGCGATGGTGTGCCATGTGTGCCCGCGCCACGGCTTGCATAAACGGGTTGGTTTTTAATTTCAGCAAAAAAGGAATGTTCAGCCGTTCATGAATAATTATATCGTGGATAATAAAATAGGCCATCCCGTACAACGAAATTCCAATGCCAACAGCTATTAATTCACTGATTTGGAACCAAAACCCAAACAACAAAAGCAGGATGGCGGGAACTGCATAAACCAGGAAAAAATAGTCGTTTTTTTCCAGTCCGGGATGATACGTCAAATTCTCATTCGCTTTTTTATGGTCGTTAATGTGATGATCCTTGTGCCATTTCCACAAAAAACCATGCATCACATATTTGTGGTTCGACCAGGCCACAAATTCCATAAAAGCAAATGCGCCGATTGCCAGCAAAATATCAATCATTTTCGTTGGATTTAAGGTTTTGCAAATGGCTGTTTACGTGTTCAAAAATCATTTTAAACCACACTGTATATTTTTCAGGATGGTTTTTAATATCGGTTTTAAGTTCGGTATAATTCATGTATTTCCACTCGTCCACCTCGCGGGTGTTTATTTTGGGGTGCTCATCGGTAAATCCCACAAAAACATGGTCGAGTTCATGTTCGGTTAATTCATTGTCGAGTGGTGCCTTGTATGTAAACCAGAAAATTTCCTTCAATGCGGTTTTTATTCCCATTTCTTCCTCTAATCTCCGGTGCGCTGCCTCGAGGCTGGTTTCGCCCGGATACGGATGACTGCAACAGGTATTGGTCCACAAGCCGTTTGAGTGGTACTTCCCGAACGCCCGGCGCTGCAGCAACCATTCGCCTTTTGTGTTGCAGATAAATACCGAAATGGCACGATGCAAGGCAGCCCGGCGGTGGGCTTCCAGTTTTTCCAACACGCCGGTTTCGTTGTCTGTTTCATCAACCAATATTACGTAGTCTTCTTTTTGTTGTGTCATACCATGTTTAAGTTACTAAGAGTTTTTGCTTTGAACAAGAGTATTATTTTATTGAAGTTGGATATCCTGATGCGTTGTTTTTTGATTTTTTCTGCCGGGGTATTCTCCAGTTTTTTCAACAAACCACGGTAATAAAGGTACGCTAACAACACGGCGGTTCTCGAATTTTTTGGCAATTGTTGTATGCCGGGGTAAGCCTGGTCAAAGTCGTTTTTTATCTCGTTTACAATTTGCGTTTTTACCGTTTCATCAAAAGTGGAAATATCGGTGTTCGGAAAATAATTCCGGCCCAGTGTATGACAATCATTTTTCAGGTCGCGCAGAAAATTTACTTTCTGAAATGCTGACCCCAGCTTCATGGCAGGCGTTTTTAGCCGGTTGAATTTTTTTTCATTCCCGTTGCAGAAAACCCGCAGGCACATCAAACCCACAACATCGGCCGAACCATAAATGTATTCGTCGGTTTCGGTTTTGCAGGAGTAGGTTTTCTTTTCCAAATCCGCTTTCATGCTGGTTAAAAATGCATCGATGTATTCATGCGGAATCCGGTATTTTTTTACCGTTTTCTGAAAAGAGTGAAGCACCGGGTTTAAACTGATTCCTTCCCGAAGAGCTGTATCCAAATCTTTTTCAAACTGTTCAAGCAAAACCTGTTTGTTGTGTTTGTGGAAGGTATCTACAATTTCGTCGGCAAAACGAACAAAACCGTAAATGGAATAAATGGCCTTCCGTTGTTTTTTCTCCAGCAAACCTGTAGCAAACGAAAAAGAAGTACTGTAACTGGTGGTTACAATTTCTGATGTTTTAAAGGCGGTTTTGTTGTATAGTTTCATTTTTGTCATACACACTTTTTTCAGTTCAGAAAACAGGAGTTGAAATATAATTTACCCTTTTCACCCCTTCAGTTTTTTTTATTGCTCTTTTGTTTTTATGAGTGTAAACGAAATTTTCCAAACATTGCAAACTTCCTGAATCAGTGGCACTACAAGTACTTTTTCGCCCGGCCCTCTGAATTCGTATTGGAGCAAAAAATCCGACATTCAAAACACAATTTTTGGTGTACAATTCAGTAATTTCCATTTTGTTCAAGTATTCCGTTATTTAATTAAACAAAAAAGAACAAATTTTGATTACTAAAAAATGAAAAAAAATCTAATTGTTTTAGTATTAGTAAATTAAAAATGGTACAACTTGAAATGATGTATAAAAGTATTATTCAAAAAACACTTTTCCGAAATATTCAGGCCGGTGATAATCCGGGCTTTTGGTTTCAATCGGGTTCCAGGTTATATAATGCGGAATGGAAGTATCTTCGCCGCATTTATAAAAGTTGGCGCTTGCTTTTATTCCGCTCAGCGAGTGTAAATTATCAAAAGCAAAACATTCCAGCGGAATCTGAATCACCATGTCCCATTCAAAATCGCCGGTCTTTTCCTCAAAAGGTTGATTTCCCAGCGATGATTCAATGTTTATTTTTTCAACCAGCTGCGCATCCACAAACCTGCGGTTTTCTCTTCCGGTGCCATAGGCAAGATGAATGGTTCCGATACAACTGAACTCAAAATTGTAGTAATTTTTTCCATCCAGCGAAATAAAAAACTCAACACAGCTGTCTTTATAAACATCGCCGTTGGTTTGGGTTTCACGTGCCAGAATATGTTTTTCCCTCACATCGTATTTTAACCAGATTTCGTTTTGAACATGCCCGATGCGAAAGGATACTTTTGGCTGGTAATCAAATGTTTTCCAGTTCACGATATTTACAGGATTGGAAACCGTTTGTTTTTCAAGCAGGTTTCCTGCTTCACCCGGCGAAACAGGTTGGTTGGTTTTTAGTTGTTTAATAAAAAGCTCTTTCATGATGGTAGTTTTTGTATAAAGATAAAAAAAACAGGCATTTGCATACGCTAT
>JAFGDX010000260.1 GCA_016931875.1 Prolixibacteraceae bacterium | reverse complement strand
TTCTACTGCATTTTCTTTTTCAAGAATAGCTGCAATAATTGGCCCCGAACTCATAAATTCCACCAGCGATTCGTAAAACGGTTTCCCTTTGTGTACCGCATAAAATTCGCCGGCCTGTGCCTGAGTTAAACGGGTTAATTTCATTGCTTTAATAACAAATCCCGCTTCGTTCATCATTTTCAGAATAGGGCCTGCATAATTGTTTTTAAAAGCCGTTGGCTTAATCATTGTAAAGGTCAGTTTTCCTGCCATTTTCTATATTTTTAATATTTGTAATTCTGCCACAATATTATAAAAATTGAAATAATTAATCTTAACACCAACGGCAGATTTCTTATATTTGTCGATTCAAATTTGAATAATGTTGGAAAACACTGGAAACGAGATTTTTAATTTTGCGAGTGAATTTCTTGCCGATGCAGGAAAAAATGTGGTTATTGTTCCTCATGAAAACCCTGACGGGGATGCTGTTGGTTCGGCAATCGGGCTGGCGCAGATATTAAAAAACAGCGGACAGAATGTGTATGTTCTTTCGCCAAATGATTATCCCGATTTTTTGAAGTGGTTCTCTTCCGAAATAGAAGTTGCGATTTTTGAACGCGAACGGAAAAGAGCTAAAAAGTGGTTGGAAGCAGCTGATTTAATGATTTGTGTTGACTTTAACGATGCCAAACGCGCTGCCCGGCTCGAAAAGGAAATCCTTGCTTTTTCAAAGCCAAAACTGCTGATTGATCATCATCCAAACCCGGTTTATTTTTGCGATTACACCGTTTCGGAAACTGCCTACAGTTCTACAGCCGAGCTGGTTTACGATTTTATTACGCAAATAGGGTTTGAAAAATACCTGGATCACAACGCTGCCGAAGCGCTTTATACCGGAATTTTGACTGATACAGGGTCATTCAGTCACAATACCTCGCGTCCGAACGTGTTTAAAGTGGTTGCGGAACTAATGAAATTTGGGATAAATACCGATAAAATCCAGTCAAATATTTATCATAATTTTTCAGCCGGCCGGATGAAACTGCTGGGTTATTGTTTGAATAAAAAAATGGAGGTTTTCCCCGAATTGCGTTCGGCAGTAATTTCCATAACAAAAGCCGAGCTTGAAAAATTCAATTTTAAACCCGGCGATACAGAGGGATTTGTAAATTATCCGCTCTCAATAAACAATATTGTTTTTAGCGCCCTGTTTATTGAAAAGGAAGGGTTGGTAAAAGCTTCGTTCCGCTCAAAGGGAAATTTTCCGGCCAATGCATTTGCAAAAAATCATTTTAACGGGGGCGGGCATGTAAATGCTGCCGGCGGAGAGAGTAAAGAAGATTTAAAAAAAACAATCCGGTTGTTCAAGCAACTTTTAGTGCAGTATAAACATCAATTACTGGAAACGATAATTTAAAACAAAAAAAATGAAAAGTAGAATATTGATGAACCTCGGGATAGGTATTGTTCTTTCTGTAATGTTTACTTCGTGTTTTGAAGTGGATGACAACGATCAATCGTATGAAGAGGAAATAAGCAAATTAAACAAATACATTACAGGTTTGGAAGACGAAGGCTACGATGTGGACACTACCGATTTAGGAGTGTATTACATAACCCTGGAAGAGGGAACCGGTGATTATCCTGAGCTTGGTGATTCTGTTTCGGTTTCATACTACGGATATTTAATTGATGGTTCATTGTTTGACACCTCGAAACGCAGCGAAACAGATACCACCTGGACTTTTGAACTGGGAAATGAAAATTACATAAGTGGATGGAATGATGGTTTGCGGGTAATTGACAAAGATGCAAAAGTACAGCTGATGATTCCTTCCACACTGGCATACGGCCCCGATGGTTACAACGGCATTCCGCCAAATAATTCGCTGATATTTGTGATTCGTATGGTTGATATCATAAAAGAGTAAAATACATTATAAAACAAACATAAAATTTAATCAGCAATTTTAGTGACAGGCATGATTAAATGTAATCGGGAGATTCCCGTCTGCCAGCCAGGCAGGCACAGAAAACAGAGAAAGTAAAAAAAATTAAAAATGAAATCAATAACAAAAAAAATGAAACTATTTCGAATTTCCGGGCTATTATTGCTGACAGCACTGATCGTTTTTTCTTCGTGCAAAGACGATAACGGATATGAAAAAATGAGAAAAAATGAACTGGAAATTTTGGATGCGTTTATTTCGGAACATTATCCCGATGTTGAACCCAAACGTTCGGGTTTGTATTACATTGAAACACAGGAAGGAACCGGCGATTCGATAAAGCTGGGCGATCAGATTCAGATTTTTTATTCAACCTGGGCGCTGGTGGCCAGCGACGACAGCACATTGATTGACGAAAGCAGCGGTTATTCTTTGGGACACCGGTTTGAACCTTATGAGTTTATTGTTGGGGAAGGAAATTCAATTTCAGGACTGGAAGAGGCTGCCACTTACATGAAAAAAGGAACAAAGGCCAGCCTGGTTATTCCTTCTGAACTTGCCTACGGACAAACAGGAACTTACGGAGTAGCCGGATTTACCACTTTGTTAATGGAGGTTGAAGTGTATAAAGTGTTCCCTGTTGAAATTCCGGAGGAATAACACAGTTTAAAAATGAACAAAGCCGGACTCCTCAAAAAACTGCTTCCGGGTTTTATTCCCCTGTTTGTTTTTATTGCGGCCGACGAGATATGGGGAACAAAAGTTGGTTTGTTTGTGGCAGTGGGTGTTGGCGTGGCTGAAATGGCCTGGGTAGGTTACAAAGAAAAACGTTTTGACAAGTTTATTCTTTTCGACACCCTTTTGCTGGTTGTTTTGGGGGCCGTTTCCATTGTTCTTGATAACGATATATTTTTCAAATTAAAACCCGGGTTAATCGAACTCATTTTGGTGTCCGTTTTAGGGGTTTCGGCATTTTCATCGTTGAATATTGTTGGCTTTATGAGCCAGCGTTATTTTAAAGACACACAATTTAACACAGCCCAGGTTGCCCAAATGCGTAAAAGCCTGAAGTCGCTCTTTTTCATTTTTCTTGCTCACACTGCACTGGTTTTTTATGCTGCCTTTTTTATGAGTAAAGAATCCTGGGCTTTTATCAGCGGCGGGTTGTTTTACATTCTTTTTGGCGTGTATTTTTTGTATGAATTTTTAAAACAGAAAAGAAAAAACAAACGCCTTTCATCTGAAGAATGGGTTCCGCTGGTTGATGAAAACGGGAAAGTAACAGGGCAGGCACCCCGCAGCCAGGT
>JAFGDX010000259.1 GCA_016931875.1 Prolixibacteraceae bacterium | reverse complement strand
GTGGACAGTTAACAGTGTTCAAACACTGGAAATTTCCAATAAATTTGGAGAAGTAAAGGTCAATAATTTTGGCGGCGACTCGGTAATCATCCACGTGGTTATTACCGTGGAAGCGCCAAATGAAAACCGCGCTGATGAATTGCTCAATCAGCTCAACGTAAGCTTTGGCAAAACCGGAAGCACAGCCAGTGCGGTGACACAAATCGACAACGATTTTAAAAGCCGCCAGAAATTTAGCATCGACTACACGGTAAATATCCCTTCGGATAAAAACCTGAATATTTCGAACAAATACGGAAATACCATTGTAAACGAACTCAATGCCAACGGAACGTTTGATATTCAGTACGGGAATTTTACCGCCAGCCAGCTAAATGCACCGGGCAGCGCCAGTGTAAATGTAGCGCTTGCCTACGGAAAAGCCGACATTGGTTCAGCGGGCAACATGGATATTAATGTAAAATACTCCACCATGAACATTGGCGGAACAGGTGATTTGAAGATTGAATCGAAATATTCAGTATTAAATGTTGAAGAATCAAATTCAGTAA
This sequence comes from Prolixibacteraceae bacterium, assembly GCA_016931875.1. GTDB lineage: Bacteria > Bacteroidota > Bacteroidia > Bacteroidales > Prolixibacteraceae > Draconibacterium. The sequence continues at coordinate 2,180 of JAFGDX010000259.1, read as the reverse complement.
CCCTCGAATCGAAATACGACACCTTTGAGTTTGAGGAAATTGAAGCGCTCAGTGCATCCACAAAATACAGTCACTTCAAAATTGAAGAACTGAAAAAGAGGCTCAAAATTGAAGCCGGCTACGGTGGCATTAGTATTGACGAAGTGGCCGATGATTTTGAATCCATTTCAATTGAAAACAGTTACGGGCAAATTAAACTCGGGCTCGACGATATTGGCTATTCACTGGATGCCAGTTGCGATTACTGCGGAATTTCATTCCCCGAAGAAAATTTTGCCGGCAACAAAATGAAAGAAAACCACTCGCAAACAGTGAAAGGGAAAGTAGGCACCGGAGGCAGCGGAACAGTTTATATTAGAAGTCGTTACGGAGAGATAAAATTACAAGACTAATATACAATCCGGAAAAAATCCGAACCGTGGACAACGACTGTTCACGGTTTTTTTATGCTCGAAAAGAAACTCAGTTTATACAAATCGAAAACCGGTATCCATGGATTCCTGCCCTTCAAATGATGCTCTAAAAGCGAATGAAACAGAAAATAAAATACCCGCAGCAAAACCGGCGGGAGCCATTTTGTTAAGGAATAATACCGATTCAGAAAATTCACCTGACGGATAAAATCCTTGTCATTTTTAAGTACTTCCTCCACAATGTATTTCAGGTTTTTCATCGCCAGCCGGCTTTTTTGAAGAAACACTTCTGCATCCTCCAATCCGGTATGTTCAACCGGATTGTCAATATGTACTATTTGTATTCCGTTACGAAACAAATCAAAACCCAGCACCGTATCTTCGTGTCCGTAATTCCGGATGTTCTCTCTGAAATGAAAACGCTCAAAAACCCTCTTTTCAATCCAGAAATTGTTTGAAGTAATGATAAACCCTTTTTTCCCGCTTCTGATTTTGGCAGAAATTGCTTCGCGTTTTGTTCCGTAGGTCCAGCGTAAAATCTTCTCATTTTCGGCCGGTTTTTCGTTTCGGTAGGACGTTCCTCCGCACAACACACAACCCGGTTTTGTATTTTCCAAAAACACAGCCAGGTAGTTGTCTTTTACAATTTTTGAATCAGCATCAAGAAACAACAGGTATTTATACACCGATTCAATACCCATTTTATTCCGGATGGAAGCCCGGCCAAGATTGGTACTCAACTCAGAATAAAACACTTTGGGCAACTTTGCAATTTCCCGGTTCAGAATTTTTACAGCCTCTTCCGATCCATCGTCGTAAACACGAATTTCGTAAGGAACTTTCAACTTTTCAGCCTGCTGAACAAGTTGTAAAACCAAACTGTTTACTTCAATATTAAAAACCGGAATGTTTATTGACAACATAAAACCACGTATGAATCAGGTTGAAATTACGGAAAGATTCCGTTTCAATTCTTTTTTAAACACTATTTTTGTAAAAAACTTTGAATTCAGTAAAATATTTTACTTAAACTATCAAATTGCATTGTGATGCTAAAATTTTTAGGAGTTGTTTTCTTTTTTATAACAACGGTTGCATTTTCACAGGAACACAAAATTGAAATTCAGATAAATTCCGCTCCCAACAAAAAAGTGAACCTTACTTATTATTATCTGGGCAATATTTATGTGAAAGACACGGTTGTGCTCGATGAAAAGGGCTACGGTGTTTTTAAAGGAGATACGTTGCTTCCGCAGGGTTTGTACAAACTGTATCTGGATGATAAAAACCATTTTGATTTTTTGCTGGGAGCCGACCAGACTTTTTCCATAAAAAACGAGCATTTTTCAACAGAAAATCTCGAAATCTCGGGCGCAGTTGAAACCATTGAATTTGCAAAATATGTTGATTTTCTGAAAAATTTACAGGAGCAAAGCGCGGCATTAAAAAATGCATATCAGCAGGCCTCTTCTGAAACAGAAAAAGAAAAAATTCAAAACAAAATGGCGGAACTCACCCCGCAGCTCCACAACTACTGGAAAACCATAAAGGAAAAATACCCCAATACATTTTTATCGGTTTTTTTAATGACCAACCTTGTGCCAACCCTCGATGTTTCCACATTACCGGAAGAAATTCAAAACAACGATTCGCTGCTTTTAATTGAGCGGTTCAATTACCAGAAAGAACACTACTGGGACAATTTTGATTATACCGATGAACGTTTATTGTACACCCCGCTTTACAAACCAAAACTGGAGGATTGGT
>JAFGDX010000258.1 GCA_016931875.1 Prolixibacteraceae bacterium | reverse complement strand
TTGTTAGGCGAATTGGAATCAGGGATGTTTTGTCCACTGCAACATCCACTATTTGGGTCTGAAGAAAAAGTAATAAACCCATTCGATGAGATATAAAACATGGAATAGGTGTTCCCATAAAAATTAAAATCAAATCCAATGGGCAAAGCACCACTAACCTGATCATCACCTAAAGATACGGTAGTTCCTGTTCCGGCAACTGGTGCATAGGGAACATTCTGAACAACATAATCTTCAAAATTAAAAACAGCACAACATTCCCCCGGGTCGGGTTGCAAAACAATTTCAGACAATTGCGCTCTGCTCAAAAAAGCACAAAACATAACCAATAAAGACAACAGGTAAAACTTTTTCATACGCTTAATTTTAAAAGGTTCAACAACTAAAAAACAAATACTTTTGATTTAACGGAAGGTTCCAGAATTTTCCAATCAAATATAGAATAATTATGTTTTATTGCTGTGCTTTTTTACACTAAAGTTCAGAATAAAAACATATTTAAAATCATTAAAAACAGAGGCAGAAAAAATGGCATTCAATAAAAAACAGAAATCAAAACCGCTGAACATTATCCGGCCATAAAACGTTTGTAAATCAAAAACTTTTCTCTATTTTTGCAGCCGATTAATTTTAAGCTGTTGTTATTTATCGCGATGCGGCGGCTTAAACATTGTATAATTAAAATAGTTCTTTAAAATGTATTTAACATCAGAAAAAAAACAAGAGTTTTTTACCAAATTTGGTAAAAATGAAAAAGACACCGGCAGTGCCGAAGGCCAGATTGCATTGTTCACCTTCAGAATTAACCACCTGACGGAACATCTGAAGCAAAACAAAAAAGACCACAGCACACGCCGCGCATTGATTAAACTGGTAGGGAAACGACGCAGTTTGCTCGACTACCTGAAAAGCAAAGATATTGAACGCTACCGTGCGATTCTGAAAGAATTGAACTTACGTAAATAAAAAAATAGTTGAAAGGCAATGCTTTGTATTGCCTTTCTTTTTTGTAAATTGCAAAACCTCACCACCCATTGTAATTATTAAATATTATTGATTGAAAAAATTATGGTAAACGCAACAGTAAAAACAATTGAACTGGCCGATGGCAGGACCATTACCATTGAAACCGGTAAACTTGCAAAACAAGCCGATGGTTCGGTTGTAGTAAAAATGGGTGAAACCATGTTGCTGGCCACAGTAGTGTCAGCAAAAGAAGCAAAAGAAGATGTGGATTTTATGCCGGTATCAGTTGATTACCGCGAAAAATTTTCGGCAGCAGGCCGTTTCCCGGGAGGATTTCTGAAAAGAGAAGGCCGCCCGAGCGATGACGAAATCCTGATTGCACGTTTGGTCGACAGGGCCATCCGTCCTTTATTCCCTGATGATTATCACGCTGAAACAGCGGTGATGATCTCATTGATTTCAGCCAACAAGGAAGACCTGCCCGATGCACTGGCAGGGCTGGCGGCTTCGGCTGCCATTGCCGTATCGGATGTTCCTTTTACCACACCGATTTCGGAGGTGAGGGTTGCCCGTATTAACGGACAGTTTGTTATCAATCCTACCCACTCGCAGTTGCTGGAAGCCGACCTCGATATTATGGTGGGCGCTTCGTACGACAACATTATGATGGTAGAAGGGGAAATGAACGAGGTGACCGAAGATGTGATGCTGGAAGCCATTAAATTTGCTCACGAAGAGATAAAAAAACACTGTAAAGTTCAGGAAGAACTGGCAGCAGAACTGGGCGTGGTTAAACGTGAATATTGCCACGAAAACAATGTGGAAGAACTGCGCGAAAAAGTAAAAACCGAACTTTACGACAAATGTTACGAAACAGCCAAACAGCAAATTGCAAACAAACAGGAACGTATGGCTGCTTTTGAAACCATCCGCGATGAATTTATTGAGGCTTACAAGGAAGCAAATGCCGAAAATGAAGAAATTGATCTTGCTCAACATGAAAATCTGATCAAAAGATATTTCCATGATGTGGAAAAAGAAGCCATGCGACGGATGATTCTTGATGAAGGCATTCGGCTTGACGGAAGGGCAACCAACGAAATCCGCCCGATTTGGGGAGAAGTTGACTATCTTCCGGGAGCACATGGCTCATCTGTTTTCACACGGGGTGAAACCCAGGCCCTTACTTCCACTACGCTGGGAACCAAAATGGATGAAAAAATCATTGATGGTGTTACCGTGCAGGGCAAGGAAAAATTTATGCTCCACTACAACTTCCCGCCATTTAGCGTGGGTGAACCCAAAACACCACGAGGTGTGGGAAGACGTGAAATCGGCCACGGAAACCTGGCCCACCGCGCCCTCAAAAAAATGTTCCCCACAGACCTGCCTTATGTGGTCCGGATTGTTACCGATATCCTGGAATCCAACGGCTCTTCGTCGATGGCAACCGTTTGCTCCGGCACAATGGCAATGATGGATGCAGGGATAAAAATGAAAAAACCGGTTTCCGGAATTGCCATGGGATTGATTACCGACAAAGGCTCGGATAAATACGCCGTTCTTTCCGATATTCTGGGGGATGAAGACCACCTCGGCGATATGGACTTCAAAGTTACCGGCACCGCTGACGGAATAACAGCCACACAGATGGATATCAAGGTGGACGGACTTTCCTACGAAGTTTTGGCACAGGCCCTTCAACAGGCCAAAGAAGGCCGTCTTCACATCCTTGAAAAAATGTTGGAGGTAATTGCCGAGCCACGTGCCGATTACAAACCCAATGTGCCGCGCATTGAAACCATTCAAATTCCGAAAGATATGATTGGCGCGGTAATCGGACCGGGTGGAAAAATTATCCAGTCCATCCAGGAAGAAACCGAAACCGTTATTGTTATTGAAGAAAAAGACGACTTTGGGTATGTTGAAATTTCGGGTGCAGGACTTGAACCCATTGAAGCAGCCAAAGCCAAAATAAAAGGCATTGTGGCCCTTCCCGAAGTAGGCGAAGTTTACACCGGCAAGGTGAAATCGGTAGTGTCGTTTGGAGCTTTTATCGAAATTATGCCGGGAAAAGAAGCTTTGCTGCACGTTTCGGAAATGGACTGGGACAGGGTTGAATCGGCAGAAAAATTCACCCGCGAAGGCGATATGATGGAAGTAAAACTGATTGGTGTTGATGAAAAAACCGGCAAGTTAAAACTTTCGCGCAAAGCACTGCTGCCAAAACCGGAAGGCTATGTGGAACGCCCGCCAAGAGGTGACCGCCCGCCGAGAAGAGATGATCGCAGAGACGACCGCCGGGGCGGAGATCGCAGAAACGACCGGAGAGACGATCGTCGTGGCGGCGACCGCAGGGATTTTCGCCCGCGTCGCGATAATGACTAAATCATTCCACTAAAATAATAAAACGCCCTGTCAACCGGCAGGGCTTTTTTTATGCCTTTACTTTTGATAGCTTTGTAACTAAATTCAACAGCAATGGAAACCTGGTCATCTGAAATAATAAAGACAATTGATTCAAAACTGGAAGGAACAAGAGAAAAGGAAATCCGGTTTTACCGTATTGAAGAATTCAAACGAAATATACAACGGGTGGATGAATTCTCGGCAAGCTGCCCCTATTGTGCAAAAGAAAAAATCAACATTTCCGATGTCACCCAAAAAATTGACGAAGCCATAAAAGTACCCGGAAAAAGCCGCCGCGAATACGACAGGCTCATCAGCCGCCTTTCGTCACACATGCACAAACAACACGGGTTTATAACCCCCTATTATTACACCTATCTTTTCTCCTTTTTTGGAATGGTTGCCGGCCTGCTTATCGGTTATTTCCTGCAAAAACTCCTGCCAATGCAAAACTGGGAAATGCTTATGCTCGGTTTTATTGCCGGATTACTTCCCGGATATTTTAC
>JAFGDX010000257.1 GCA_016931875.1 Prolixibacteraceae bacterium | reverse complement strand
TTATTAATTAATTTTATTTATAATTCAATTATTATGATTTTTATGATTTTGTAACTTCCGAACAAAACATAACCTATTTGCATTTCTAAATAAAATAATTACATTTGTGCAAAGCAATTTCTGTTTAGAGGTTAATATTTGGATGCTTTTTAAAACCTAAAAATTTCACAGAAATGAAGGAACGGATTCAGCAATTTATAGACAATAAAGGGATATCAGCCGGTGAGCTGGCTTCCCTATTGGAAGTTCAGCGATCAAACATATCCCACATACTAAATGGAAGAAATAAGCCAGGTGCTTCCCTAATTGAAAAGATGTTGCTGGTATTCCCTGAACTAAATGCCAGGTGGCTTCTTACCGGTGAAGGTGATATGCTTGAAACCTCAACCTCCGCAGGAACAGTTCAGAGTCAGCCTAAACCCACCCAAATAAGCACATCAGCAAAATCTGCGATTAGTGGAGGTAGCATTTTGCAGGGTAAAAAGATTGACACTGTGGTTTTATTATATAACGACGGCACCTTTGTTTCTTACAACAAAGACTAGTATTCAAAAAAAACTGTTTCACAACTACTTACTTTTTCAAAATATCAAATAATTGTAAAGCTGCTTCAGAAGAGTGGCTTTTTTACTTTTCAAATTTTCACTAACATCATTGTTTTGTAAATCGTTGTTAATATGGAGTTTATACAAATGTTATTATTTGGTGCAGACAAAAGTAAATACTATGAATACAAAGAATAATTCTAAATTAGATACATCTGTGAAAAATACAATTACATTTGTTTGGATTTTTAAAAAGGTTGATTACATTTGTATTGTTGTTTTGATACAAATTTAGACAAGATGTTGAACACAAAATATATTGATTTACAAACCCGATTTTAGTTTGAGTGTTTTTAGTTTGAGCGTAAAGTACAGAAGTTGCTAGCCGTTATTAGTTGATAACGGCTTTTTTTTTATTTGCTCTCCGAACAGATTTATTTTTAAGAGAAATTATTGGTTATCTTTGCACGCAAAGTTTTGCAACATGAGTAAAAAGTTTGTTGAAGATTTTAAGGTTGCTGAAAATATTGCTTTAAACTCCTCTAATTTCCTGATAAAACTGGTTTCACCAAAAAAATTACCTGATATAAAACCTGGTCAGTTTGTTAATATAGAGGTGAAAAATTCGGATGAGATTTTTCTACGCAGGCCCTTTTCCATCTTTGAAATAGACTATCAGAAAAATACATTATCTCTCATTATTAAAATTTTAGGACGCGGGTCAAAAAAGTTAACAGAACTAAAAGCCGGAGATACTGTCAATCTGGTTTATCCATTGGGGAAAAGTTTCACCATTCCTCAAAGTGATGACAGAATCTTACTGATAGGTGGTGGCAGTGGTGTGGCTCCAATGCTTTTTTTAGCAAAAGAATCAGGATTAAACCGCGAAAATGTAGACATTCTACTGGGCGCCAGAAGCCGCGAAGATCATGTTGATGCATCTGAATATTCAAAATACGGGAATTTGCATTTTACAACCGAGGATGGCTCTTTCGGCGAAAAAGGTTTTGTAATTCATCATTCCGTGTTTCAGCAAATAAATAGCTACTCCAAAGTTTATACCTGCGGACCAGATGCCATGATGAGAGCCGTGGCAAAAACGGCAAAGGACGAGGATATTTTTTGTGAAGTTTCGCTGGAAAACCTGATGGCCTGTGGTTTTGGTGTTTGTTTGTGTTGTATTGAACCTACGCAAAAAGGAAATCTTTGTGTTTGTACGGAAGGCCCCGTTTTTAATATAAAGGAACTGAAATGGTAGATTTGAATGTAAAAATACACGACCTGGAGTTGAAAAATCCGGTGATGACAGCATCCGGTACTTCAGGTTTTGCCGAAGAATTGACAGATTTTTATGATGTTGGTCAGCTGGGAGCAGTTTTATTAAAAGGTACCACGCTTAAAAACCGCGATGGAAATCCATATCCGAGGATGGCTGAAACGGCGTCGGGTATGTTAAATGCTGTTGGACTTCAAAACAAAGGAATTGATTACTTTATTGAAAATATTTACCCAAGGATTAAAGAATACAACACACCTTTAATTGTAAATGTTAATGGTTCAACGGTTGAAGAATATATTGAGGTAACCGAAAAAGTAAATGAACTGGATAAAATTCCGGCAATAGAACTGAATATTTCCTGCCCCAATGTTAAAGAGGGGGGAATGTCGTTTGGTATTAGCTGCCCCAGTGCTGAAGCTGTGACACGTGAAGTTAGAAGGGTATATGACAAAACGCTGATTGTAAAACTTTCTCCCAATGTTACTGATATTACGGAGATTGCCAAAGCTGTGGAGGGGCAGGGGGCGGATAGTGTTTCGCTTGTCAATACTTTTTTGGGAATGGCAATCGACTCCGAAAAACGCATTCCGTTGCTTTCCACAGTAACCGGCGGCCTTTCCGGGCCCGCAATAAAACCCATTGCCCTGCGCATGGTTTGGCAGGTATACAACGCGGTGAAAATTCCGGTTATTGGTATGGGAGGAATTATGAATGCTGCCGATGCTATTGAATTTTTGCTTGCAGGTGCAACAGCTGTTCAGGTGGGCACTGCCATTTTTAAAGATCCGTTTATTCCGGTTAAAATTATTACAGGTATTGAAGAATATCTGACAAGGCATAAAATGCAGTCAGTTAATGAATTAATTGGTTGTTTACAAATGTGAAGTTTATTTTTTCGCCTTGGTTATCACACTTTTCCATGTCCGTAAATAAAGACTTAATTTCTATTGTTTTTCTTTTTTAGGTGGTGGTATTTTTGTAATTTATCGACAGATTAAAAATCCGATAGAAAAATTTGATTGAAAAAAGTGCAAATACTGAAATTGCAATGTGAACATTTCAATTTAGCTAATGTTATTGTATGTGTAAATTACAATATAGTATAAAAAAAACCTAAAAAAGTTATGTCGAAATTTAATATCATAATGCCAAAGCTGGGTGAAAGCATTCAGGAGGGCACTATAACAAAATGGTTTGTAAAAGAGGGAGATACCGTTGAGGAAGACGACTTGCTGTTTGAAGTAGCGACCGATAAGGTAGACTCGGAAATTCCTTCACCGGTAGATGGCGTAATTGAAAAAATTTTATTTCAGGAAGATAGTCTGGTTCCGGTGGGGGAAGTTTTGGCCATCGTAAATATGGGTGGAGAAGATAGCGGAGATGATGAATCCGGCTCCAAGGTTCCGGAAGATACGGAAAAACCGGTAACAGAGGTTTCTGCTGCAGAAAAATCGGAAACCAAATCTGAGTCAGCTGATGTTAAAAATGAAAGAGAACTTTCAAACCGTTTTTATTCTCCGCTGGTAAGAACAATTGCCAAAGAAGAAAACATTTCAATTGAAGAGCTTGAAACCATTGAAGGTTCAGGAGCCAATGGCCGGGTGCAGAAAAAAGACATTTTGGATTATCTTGAGAACAGAGGAAAATCTGCAGAAAAGGAACAATCTGAAACAAAAACAACCGGACAAAAAGAAGGGGAAAGAAAAGAACCGGCTCCAATACCGGTTTCAATTGGTGCAAACGACCAGATTATTGAAATGGGCCGGGTTCGGAAACTTATTGCCGACCACATGGTGATGTCAAAAAAAGTTTCGCCGCATGTAACTTCTGTTGTAGAAGCCGATGTTACCGAACTGGTTTTCTGGCGAAATAAAAACAAAGAAGAGTTCCAGAAAAAATACGGCGAGAAAATAACGTTTATGCCCATTTTTACGGAAGCTGTGGCGGCCGCACTTGCTGAATTTCCCTTAGTAAATTCCTCGGTTGACGGCGATAAAATCATTATGAAGAAAGATATCAATATTGGAATTGCGGTGGCAAAACCCGATGGAAACCTGATTGTTCCGGTAATAAAAAATTCAGAACAAAGAAACTTGCTGGGGCTTACCAAAGAATTAAATCGTTTGGCTGAAGCGGCCAGAAATAATAAACTTTCTCCTGAAGAAATCCAGGGAGGCACATTTACGATTACCAATTTTGGTTCATTCAGAAATTTAATAGGAACACCCATCATTAATCAACCCCAGGTTGCCATTCTTGCTACAGGGAGCATCGAAAAGAAACCCGCGGTAATGGAAACACCTACCGGCGACGCTATTGTTATCCGCCATAAAATGTTCCTATCATTATCGTACGACCACCGTATTATTGACGGGGCGCTTGGTGGTGCATTTCTCAGAAAAATAGCTGATAACCTGGAGCAATTTGATATTAATCGTTCAATTTAAAAGAAATAAAATGACAGATAAGGACATCCCAAAAATTTATTCAATAAAAAAGACTCCGAAAGAAACTTTGGAGAAATGGTTTCGGTTGCTGTCAGTAGGGCGTGCAATCGACAATAAAGCCCCCAATTATCTGAAGCAAGCCATCGGGTGGTCGTACCACGCGCCATATGCAGGTCACGACGGAATACAACTCGCAGTTGGTCAGGTTTTCGAAAAAAATAAAGACCATTTGTATTTATACTACCGTGAAATGCTTACAGCACTTTCGGCAGGAATGACGGCCGAAGAAATTATATTAAACGGTATTTCAAAAGCAACGGATCCTTCCAGTGGTGGCAGGCACATGTCAAACCACCTTGCCAAACCAGAATGGAACATTCACAGTGTTTCTTCCTCTACCGGAAACCACACTTTGCATGCAGTAGGTACTGCACGTGCAATTAAATATTACGGAGAAAAGGCGGTTTCTATTAGCGGGCAGGGTGAGTCTTCGGTGAGCGAAGGTTATGTTTATGAAGCAATAAACGGGGCAGACAAAGAGAAACTGCCGGTAATTTTTGTAATACAGGACAACGGTTACGGAATTTCGGTTCCCAAAAAAGATCAGACCGCCCAGCGCAAAGTTGCCAATAATTTTATTGGATTTAAAAACTTAAGAATCATCCATTGCAACGGAAAAGATGTTTTTGATTCGATGAATGCCATGGCCGAAGCCAAAAGATTTGCCATTGAAGAATCAAAACCGGTAATTGTGCAGGCCAACTGCGTTCGAATGCATTCTCATTCCAATTCAGACGATCACCTGCTTTACCGTAGCCAAACGGAAAGAAATTATGTGGAAGAATATGATCCGCTGGCAAAGTTCAGAAGGATGCTTATTCGCTACGAACGTTTTACTGAAGAAGAGATTCAGGCATTGGAAGAGGAAACAAAACAAGCTATTAAAACTGCCCATAAAGCAGCCATGGCCGCACCGGATCCCGATCCTGAATCAATTCACGATTTTGTTCTGCCAGAACCTTATGTTTCAGAAAAATATCCGGACGGATTACACAATGAACAGGGCGACAAAAAGAAAATGATTACAGCACTGAACGAAACGTTGAAAGCCGAATTCAAACGCAATCCAGATACTTTTATATGGGGGCAGGACATGGCCAACAAAGACAAAGGCGGTATATTCAATGTTTCCAAAGGATTGCAGCAGGAATTTGGCCCCAAAAGAGTATTTAATGCGCCCATTGCCGAAGATTTTATTGTAGGTACAGCCAACGGAATGTCGCGTTACAACGACAAAATACGAATTGTTGTTGAAGGTGCTGAATTTGCCGATTATTTCTGGCCAGCAATGGAACAATATATTGAAACCAGTCATGAATACTGGCGTTCAAACGGAAAATTCAGTCCGAATGTAACAATTCGTCTGGCGTCAGGAGGTTATATTGGCGGGGGAATGTATCACTCACAAAATATTGAAGGCTCGCTTGCAGCCATTCCCGGAGTCAGAATTGTTTACCCGTCGTTTGCTGATGATGCAGCTGGTTTGTTGCGTACATCAATACGTTCGCGTGGCGCAACCATGTTTATGGAACCAAAGGCCTTGTACCAGGCACCGCAGGCAGCTACAGTTGTCCCCGATGATTTTGAGGTGCCATTTGGAAAAGCAAGAATTCGAAGGGAAGGAACAGACATTTCAATTATCACCTACGGAAATACAACGCATTTAAGTTTAAAGGCTGCTGAAAAGTTACAGGAAGAAGGAATTAGTGTAGAAGTGCTCGATTTGCGTTCGTTGGTACCAATGGATGAAGAAGCCATACTTGAAACCACCAAAAAAACAAATAAGGTTTTGGTGGTTCATGAAGATAAAATTCATGGTGGATTTGGCGGTGAAGTTGCTTCTTTTATTATGGAAAATGCTTTTGAATATTTGGATGCTCCTGTACGCAGGGTAGGATCGACGTTTACACCGGTGGGGTTCAACCCTATTTTGGAAAAAGCCATTTTGCCCAACGCCGAAAGAATATATGATGCCGTAAAAGAATTGATTAAGTATTAATAGTTAAAATTATGAGCAAAAAAACCGCAATAATTTATAGTTTTCACACTCAAAAGTCAAAAAAAGTTGCTGAAAAAATAACCGATGCTTTTGGTAAAGATGAAATTGACGCCATTAATGCCGAAGAGATTACCAAAGAAACATTCGAAAATTATAACAACTTTATTCTCAGTGCTCCTACCTGGTTTGATGGCGAACTTCCCAATTATTGGGACGAATTTGTTCCCGACCTTGAGGAGATGGATTTAAAAAACAAAACATTTGCAGTTTTTGGTTTGGGGGATCAAAAAGGTTATCCTGAAAATTTTTG
>JAFGDX010000256.1 GCA_016931875.1 Prolixibacteraceae bacterium | reverse complement strand
GTGGGGAGAGCAGGATTCGAACCTACGAAGGCTTTGCCAACAGATTTACAGTCTGCCCCGTTTGACCGCTTCGGTATCTCCCCTGAATATTTTTGAGCCGAATGTCAGATTCGAACTGACGACCCCGAGATTACAAATCACGTGCTCTGGCCAACTGAGCTAATTCGGCTTATTCAGTTAAAATCTTTATTCAAGAACGTTTGTTTTTTTATTTCAGCGGCGCAAAGTAAAGCATTAATTTTTTATTCTGCAACACTTTTTTCAAACTTTCCGCACCTTTTTTTCTTTCAAAAAAAGTGGGTAAGCTACCTGTGTCGCACCGCTACAACCGCCTACCCTTGCTGCCTTCCGACCCTGGGGGGATTCAGCAGGAGCTGGTCGCACAGGACTTACCCGGCTGCAAAAGTAGAAAATTTTGATAACCCACCAAATAAAAATCAAAACTCTCGTAATTTTAAGAGCTGATTGACGACTTATCAGGGTAAACGGTAAAAAAATTATTTGTAACTTCCGTCTTATCGGAAATCATACGGTTCTCTATGAAATCGGATAAAAAAATAAACATATATTTGTCGAACCTTTTTTAAACAAACGATTATGGAACAAAAATCTGCTTCTGTCTGGAAATCATCAATCATGTCGGGGATATATCTGGCAATTGTGCTAATCCTGCTTTCGGTTATTTTTTATGTTACCGGAAATCCGTTCTCAAAACTGGCTCAATGGCTCACCTATGCCATCCTGATTGCCGGTGTTGTTTTGGCACAGGTAAATTATAAAAAGGCACTCGGAGGAACAATGACCTATGGACAAGCGCTGGCGGTTGGTTTGTTAACAGTTATTTTTTCGTCGATCATCAGTAGTATTTATACCTATTTGCTCTATTCAGTTATCGATCCTTCGTTGCAGGAACAAATGCGGTTATATACCGAGGAGCAAATAGTAAAAAAAGGAAATGTGTCGGAAGAGCAAATGGAAATGGCACTTGAAATGGCCACCAAATTTCAAACTCCCGGAATGATGGCAGTCTTCGGAATTTTCGGAGGTGCAATCGGGGGTCTTGTCATTTCACTAATAACAGCCATTTTTACCCAAAAAAAACCACAAGACGATTTTACTGAATAAACATCAAAAATTAATATGGACATTTCTGTAGTTGTGCCCCTTTTTAACGAAGAGGAGTCGCTTCCTGAACTAACCGGCTGGATCAAAAAAGTAATGGATGAGAATAACTTTTCGTATGAAATTATTCTGATTGACGACGGAAGCATCGACGATTCGTGGAATGTAGTGGAAAAGCTGCAAACCCAAAATCAAAATATTAAAGGTATAAAATTCAGACGCAACTACGGAAAATCGGCTGCATTGTACTGTGGTTTCGAAGCTGCACACGGTGAGGTGATAATCACCATGGACGCAGATCTTCAGGACAGCCCCGATGAGATTCCGGAACTGTTCAGAATGATAACTGAAGAAGGCTACGATTTGGTTTCGGGCTGGAAGAAAAAAAGGCGCGACCCGGTTTTAAGCAAAAACATTCCGAGCAAATTTTACAACTGGACGGTGCGGCGAATGACCGGGATTAAACTCCACGACATGAACTGCGGGTTAAAAGCCTACAAGAAAAAAGTGATAAAAAGCATTGAGGTTTATGGCGAAATGCACCGTTACATCCCCGTTTTGGCAAAATGGGCCGGGTATAAAAATATTGGCGAAAAAGTAGTCGTTCACAGCGAACGAAAATATGGAGCAACCAAATTCGGGATGGAGCGTTTTATCCGCGGGCCGCTCGACTTGCTTTCTGTTATTTTTATTTCACGGTTTGTAAAACGGCCAATGCATTTTTTTGGAATACTCGGAATTGGCATGATTTTACTGGGGCTTGCTTCTGCAATTGTGATTGCGGTGCAAAAAATAAAGCAACTGCAGCAAGGCATCACCGGAAACTTAATTACCGACAACCCCTATTTTTACATTGCTTTGACTGCCGTAATTATTGGCGCCCAGTTTTTTCTGGCGGGTTTTTTGGGTGAACTCATTTCACGAAGCGCCACCGACCGGAACAAATACCAGATCGATAAAAAAACCTATTAAACAAAAGCACCATCTTGAATGACCGACAACGAAGTTCAGTTCAGAAAAAAAAGAGAAACAGGCGAGGTAATTGCTGATTCATTTCGCTTTCTCAAACAGGAGCGCAAACCACTTTCCAAACTTTTTGCCGTTTATATTTTGCCCTTTATCATTATTTACGGAATACTACAGGTTTACGTGCAAATGAAAGTAACCGGGAAAGTTGATCTGAACAACCCGGAAATGATTATCTCGAATCTCGGTCCCATTTATGGCAACATTTTAATTGTCTCACTATTTGGTCTTTTTGTGCAGTCGCTGCTTGGCGGAACATATTACACGTATATTGAATATTACATCAAAAAGGGAAAGGGAAATTTTGAATTGAGTGAAATTACCCCGCTCTTTTTTTCGAACGGATTATGGGCATTGGGCGCAAACCTGCTGTTGTTTGCCGTTGTAATGGCCGGGCTTATTTTATTTATTGTTCCGGGAATTTATTTTGCCAACACATTTTCCATCGTAGTAATGATTTTGATTTTTGAGAAAAAAGGAATTGGCAATGCTTTTACACGCTCGTGGATGCTGGTAAATTCGCAATGGTGGAATACCCTTTTGATTAATCTGGCAGGAATAATAATGGTTTATATCGTTAGTTTTGTTTTATCCATCCCCTCGATGATCGCCGGAGTTAGTTCTACAATTTTAAGCCTGCAGGAAACCGGTGCTGTTCAATATCCACAATGGTACTGGGTTTTAACCGGACTTTCAGTTATCGTTTCAGCCCTTTTCTGGATCATTCCTTACACCTTGCTGGCATTTCAGTATTTCAATCTGGATGAACGCACAAAACCAACGCCGTCAACAACAAATTCCGGTGGCGAATAGGAAATTCAAAAAGCGTATTTCCCGTTGTTCGAAATTTCAATCATGCTTGTTTTATATTCTGAAATAAGGGTTTCCATAATTTCCTTCACCGGTTTAATTTTTTTAATCTGAGCCGAAACCTGTCCGATTTCGAGTTCACCGTTCTCCAAATCACCAAGAAAAATTCCCTTTCTTGCGCGGCCTTTTCCAAGCAATTCTTTTAAATCCTCAACCGAAGAACCACTGTTTTCAGCTTTTTCAACCTGTTCAAAAAAATGATTTTTAATTAAACGCACCGGGGCAAGTTTTTTCAAAGCCAGTTTGGTAGCTCCTTCGTTTAAACCGGTAACCAGTTGTTTAAAGTTAGCGTGCGCCGACGACTCCTCTGAAATGGCAAAAAGCGAACCTGCCTGAACACCATCGGCGCCCAAAACCATGGCTGCCAGCATGGCCTGCCCGCTGGCAATTCCGCCGGCTGCCATCAGCGGTAACCGGGTTGCCTGCCGCACGGAAGGAATTAATGCCAGTGTGGTAGTTTCTTCGCGCCCATTGTGTCCGCC
>JAFGDX010000255.1 GCA_016931875.1 Prolixibacteraceae bacterium | reverse complement strand
CGTACATTCCACGTGGGGGGTATTGCAGGTAACATTTCAGCACAATCCATGGTCGAATCAAGATACGATGGTTATGTTGAAATTGAAGAATTACGTTCTGTTGAATTAAAAGGACAGGATGGCGCTCCAATTGACATTGTGGTTAGTAGGTTGGCCGAATTAAAAATTATCGATAAAAACACAAATATTCCGCTGTCAACTCATCCTATTCCTTACGGTTCAAAACTGTATGTGAAAAACGGAGAGGAAATCAGAAAAGGAAAACTGATTTGTGAATGGGACCCGTTTAACGGGGTAATTATTACCGAATTTGACGGAACCATCGAATTCGAAAACCTGATTGATGGCATCACTTTCCGCGAGGAATCGGACGAACAAACCGGTTACAGTGAGAAAGTAATTATTGAAACCAGGGATAAAACCAAAAACCCAACCCTGAAAATTATGGATAAAAAAGGTGATATGATTCGTTCATACAACCTTCCGGTTGGAGGTCATATTGCAGTATCCAATAAGCAGGAAGTTAAAGCAGGTACTGTTTTGGTTAAAATTCCACGTGCTGCCGGTAAAGCAGGCGATATCACAGGTGGTTTGCCGCGTGTTACCGAATTGTTTGAAGCCCGTAATCCCTCGAACCCCGCTGTGGTTTCAGAGGTCGACGGCGAAGTTTCACTGGGTAAAATCAAACGTGGAAACCGCGAAATAATTGTCACCACCAAAAACGGAGACGTGAAGAAATACCTGGTTCCACTCTCGAAACAGATTTTGGTTCAGGAAAACGATTATATCCGTGCAGGAACATCACTTTCCGACGGTGCTACAACTCCTTCTGATATTTTGGCAATTAAAGGACCTACTGCCGTTCAGGAATATATTTTGAATGAAGTTCAGGATGTATACCGTATGCAGGGGGTAAAAATTAATGATAAACATTACGAGATCATTATTCGCCAAATGATGCGGAAAGTTGAAATCGACGACCCGGGTGACACCCGTTTCCTTGAAAGACAAGTGGTTGACAAAAACGAGTTCATTTCTGAAAACGACTGGATTTACAATAAAAAAGTGGTTATTGAACCCGGCGATGCCGAAGGGTTGAAACCCGGCCAGATTATTTCAGCAAGACGACTCAGAGACGAGAACTCACAGTTACGTCGCAGAGATAAAAACCTGGTGGAAGCGAGGGACGCAATTCCCGCCACATCAAGCCAGATTCTGCAAGGTATAACCAAAGCCGCGCTGCAAACACGCAGCTGGTTGTCAGCAGCCTCGTTCCAGGAAACCACAAAAGTACTGAATGAAGCCGCCATCAACGGAAAAGTAGATTACCTCGACGGACTGAAAGAGAATGTAATTTGTGGTCATCTGATTCCGGCCGGTACAGGGTTAAAAGAATACAAAAACCTTGTTGTGGGGTCAAAATCAGAATATGACCAGTTGATTGACATGAAAAGATCCTAATACCTTAAAAGAGCTACATCATGGATGATAAAAAACAAAAGCCACAACAATTAAATATCGAATTGAGTGAAGAAGTTGCGCAGGGGGTGTATTCCAATCTTGCTGTAATAACGCATTCAAGTTCTGAGTTTGTTGTTGATTTTGTTCGCATTATGCCCGGCGTGCCAAAAGCAAATGTAAAGTCGCGGATCATACTAACTCCGGAACATGCCAAGCGCTTGTTAATGGCTTTACAGGATAACATAAAAAAATACGAGGCTGTACACGGCCCCATCAAAAATGTTAAACCGGGCTCCGATCCAATGATGCCGCCAATGAATTTTGGCGGGCCAACTGCTCAGGCTTAAAAAGGATTGTAAAAATATTCAAGAGGAATCAGTTTGCTGGTTCCTCTTTTTTATTCAACACCACACATATTCAACATTTTTATTAAATTAAATTAAATATAAATAACACATGTCATTTGAAGTCGGGAATTTTGGAAATATTTGTTTGATTGTTTTAAAGTCAATATTTAAAAGGGTTTAGAGATGGAATTTTTCAAAGAAACAACGCGCCCAAATTTTCTTTGTTTTGTAACCCCGGGTTTTTGCTCTGTGTTACTATACCTGTCTTGATTTCTTTAGGCTGAATATTTATATTTGCCTCTTTTCTTGCCAGAAGCGATAAAAAATTCGTGTTTTTCTCCAAAACCATAGCTTTAAAAACGAATAAAACTAAATAACAGATGAAAGCTTATAAAATTATTGTTTTAGCCAAACAGGTGCCCGACACCAGGAATGTTGGCAAAGATGCAATGAAAGCTGACGGGACGGTTAACAGGGCGGTACTTCCGGCCATTTTTAATCCTGAAGATCTAAATGCACTGGAACAGGCACTGCGCATCAAAGACCAATTTCCCGGCACAACCGTTAAAATTCTGACTATGGGGCCCGGACGAGCTGCCGACATCATACGCGAAGGATTGTTTAGAGGTGCCGACGGTGGCATTTTGCTTACCGACAGAGCGTTTGCCGGCTCCGACACTCTGGCTACTTCCTATGCCCTCGGACAAGCTTTAAAAAAAATTGGCAAGGTTGACCTTGTTATTGCAGGCCGTCAGGCCATTGATGGCGACACCGCACAGGTGGGACCACAGGTGGCCGAAAAACTGAAGATGCTCCAGGTAACCTATGTGGAAGAAGTAAAAGAATTAAAAAACGATACCATTGTAGTAAAACGAAGGCTCGACAGGGGCGTTGAAACCGTAAAATGCAAATTGCCGCTGGTAATTACGGTAAACGGAACGGCTCCGGAATGCCGCGCACGGAATGCCAAGTTACTAATGACATACAAACGTGCCAAAACGGTTACCGAATTGCAGAAAGAAAATGAAGACTACACTACATTGTATAACGACCGTCCGGAGTTGAATATTCCTGAATGGACCGTGAATGACATTGAAACAGACGCATCTCAACTGGGGCTGACTGGTTCGCCAACCAAGGTTAAATCTATTGAAAATGTGGTGCTTCAGGCAAAAGATTCAAAAATTATTTCCGATTCCGATTCTGATATCGAGAATATGATGATTGAATTGATAACGAGTCACACAATTGGTTAATAACTCCTTGAAAATTTGAAATTATGAATAACGTTTTTGTTTATTGTGAAATAGAAGACGGGCAGGTAGCCGAAGTTAGCCAGGAGTTACTCACCAAGGGAAGAACACTGGCAAACGAGCTCAACTGCCAACTGGAAGCCATTGCCATCGGTTATCAGCTTGATGCGATTGCAGACCAGGTTATTCCCTACGGCGTGGATACTTTGTATCTGGCTGATGATAATAGATTGTATCCTTACCAAACGCTGCCCCACGCATCCATTATTGTAAAACTCTTTGAAGAAGAAAAACCACAGGTGGCTTTAATGGGAGCCTCTTCAATAGGTCGCGATCTTGGCCCGCGGGTTTCTTCGGCACTACACAGCGGGTTAACTGCCGACTGCACCAGTTTGGTTATTGGCGAACATTACGATAAAAAGACGGACACAAAGTACAACAACCTGCTGTATCAGATTCGTCCGGCCTTTGGAGGAAACATTATTGCCACCATCATCAACCCCGATTGCCGTCCGCAAATGGCAACAGTTCGGGAAGGTGTAATGAGAAAAAATATTCTCGACCCGAAATACAAAGGAAAAACAGTAAAACTCGATGTGTCGAAATATGTTAGCGATACCGATTTTGTTGTAGAGATTATTGAGCGGCATATCGAAAAAAGCAAGCTAAACATTAAAGGCGCTCCCATTATTGTAGCGGGTGGCTACGGTGTGGGTTCAAAAGAAAATTTTCAGCTGTTGCACGAATTAGCCGAAGTATTAGGCGGAGAAGTTGGCGCATCGCGCGCTGCGGTTGATGCGGGTTATGTTGAACATGAACGGCAGATTGGACAAACCGGGTTAACCGTTCGTCCAAAATTGTACATTGCCTGCGGCATTTCAGGGCAAATCCAGCACCGGGCCGGCATGGAACAATCTGCCCAGATTATTGCAATTAATACTGATCCTGAAGCTCCTATCAATTCCATAGCCGACTATGTAATTACAGGAGATATTGCTACTATCATTCCTAAAATGATTAAGTATTACAAAAAAAATACAAAATGAAAGCTCCCTGCGTTCCAACAAAGGAGAGGTGGATATTAAGTAATAAAAATAACCAAGGCCTGATCAAAATAAATTCCTCCTCTTTGTGGAGGTTGGGAGGGGCTTAAAAAAAATAAAAAATGGCAAATTTTTATACAGATAACAGCGAATTAAAATTCCATTTGAACCATCCGTTAATGGAAAAGATTGTTCGCCTGAAAGAACGAAATTTTTCGTTTAAGAACGAATTTCCGTTTGCTCCGCTTGATTATGAAGATGCAATTGACAATTACGACCGTGTACTCGAAATAGTAGGTGAAGTTTGCGGCGATATTGTTGCACCAAATGCCGAAAGCATCGATGCCGAAGGTCCGCAGGTGGTGGATGGCCACGTGGTTTATGCCCGCGGTACACAGGAAAATATAAAAGCATTAAATCAGGCCGGGTTAATGGGCATGTCGCTGCCTTATAAATACGAAGGGCTGAATTTCCCGATCGTTCCATACATTATGGCAGCCGACATTGTTTCGCGTGCCGATGCCGGTTTCGTCAATATTTGGGGCTTGCAGGACTGTGCCGAAACCATCAATGAATTTGCCTCGGAAGAGCAAAAGGAAAAATACCTGCCACGGGTTTGCAAAGGCGACACCATGGCCATGGATTTAACAGAACCCGATGCCGGCTCCGATTTGCAGGCTGTGCAGCTAAAAGCAACCTGGGATGAAAAGAAAAATACCTGGCTGCTAAACGGGGTAAAACGTTTTATTACCAATGGCGATGGCGAAATTTCACTGGTGCTGGCCCGTTCCGAACCTGGAACCAAAGATGGCCGCGGACTTTCCATGTTTATTTACGATAAACAACTCGGCGGGGTAACAGTGCGCCGTATCGAACACAAAATGGGAATTATAGGGTCGCCTACCTGCGAGCTGGTATTCAAGGATGCTCCGGCTGAATTGGTTGGTTCACGCAAACTGGGGCTGATAAAATATGTAATGGCACTGATGAATGGTGCCCGATTGGGGATAGCGGCACAATCAGTTGGAATTTGTGAGGCTGCCTACCGTGAAGCGCTGGAATATGCCAAAGAAAGAATGCAGTTTGGAAAGGCCATTATCCGGTTCCCCGCGGTGTACGAAATGCTTTCGATGATGAAAGCCAAACTCGATGCGTCGAGAACATTGCTGTATGAAACGGCCCGTTTTGTTGATATGTACAAAACATATCAGCACATTTCTGAAGAACGCCCTCTTGAAAAGGAAGAACGCGAGGAAATGAAACATTACCAGCGCCTTGCGGATATTTTTACTCCCCTGGCAAAAGGAATGTCAAGCGAATACAGCAACCAGCTGGCCTACGATGCCGTACAGATTCACGGCGGTTCAGGATTTATGAAAGATTATCCGGTGGAACGAATTTACCGCGATGCGCGTATTACTTCCATTTATGAAGGAACTACGCAGCTGCAGGTAGTGGCTGCCATCAGGGGGGTTACAACCGGGGCTTTCCTGAACCAAATCAGATATTATGAATCTCAATCAGTTTCGCCTCAACTGGAATACCTGAAACGTTCGCTGATTATTCTTACTGATGATTACGAAAGAGCAGTGAAAAAAGTAACTTCCGCCGACGATAACGAGTTTGTCGATTTTCATGCCCGGCGTTTGGTTGAAATGGCCGGACATATTATTATGAGCTATCTGTTGTTGCTTGATTCCAACCGCGATGATTCGTTCCTGCGGTCAGCAAAAAATTACATCACTTTTGCAAAAGCACAGGTAAAATCACATGCCGAATACATCCGGGTTTCTGAATTGAGTGATCTTGGAACGTATAAATTCGAACTATAGAATTTTAATTCATTTTTACAGAAAGCCACTTTTTGTCGGATTGATGAAAAGTGGCTTTTTTCTGAACAATCCCCGAACAAATTAGTATACTGCTAATACCTCAAATAAGATTTACTGCGTGCGATGCTAGCGTCGGTTGATAAATTTATGCACTGCAAAAACCATCACAGCAAATAAAATCCAGTTAATGGTTCTTAAAAGAAGGTTGTCGGCAAAAAAATTATCAGAGGTGCTAATGTAAGGAATTCCTTTTGGTGTAGCCAGCCAGTAGTGAAGTACCGGCAACACCAGATAGGCAGTAAACAGTGTTGTTTTGATAATATCAGCAACTAAAATTTTGTGCATTTTGAATAACCAAAGTGACGCGATACTCCAAATTAACCCGCCCAAAACAGAAAATACAACAATGCCGGCTGCAAAAGGCCAGCTAAAATGTCCTTTCCCGGGAAGCTCGAGCACCCTGAAAAAAAGCAAAAAGGGGACGAACCCAAGTCCGGTGATACTGCTGATTATGGTTTTTTGAAACGAAAGGACAAAATCGTTGGCCACACTAAAAGCAATGATTAAACCGGCAAGCAAAGCTACTGCAACACTTAATGCAATTTCAAACGGTAATTGGGGCTGCCCCAACGTGGTGGTAATTAACACAACCCCCGCAAAAACCGGTGCCGAAATAATCTTTAATACGGTATATAAATCCAAATTTGTAATCCATTTGGCCAAAACTAAAAGTGGAAAATTCAGTCCGCTTAAAATAAAACCAAGCATCCAGTATCTTCCGGTTGTCATCGGATGAAACGGCCCCCATCCGTAGTGATGGTACAAAAAAACTATGTCTCGGTCGGCCAGTTGGAAAAAGTAAAAATTGGCTCCCAGTATAATCAGTAAAACAAGGGCAGAAAAAATAAATTCCTTAACGGTTGGTCGCATTTTTCTGGTTTTTAAGAATTTATTTGGCAATGAAATACTACTGTTATATCAACCTTGTTCTCAGTGTTTTATTGCGTTTGGAACTAAGATGCAAATTATTATTTTTATTCTACTCCTTTTTTTTGAAGAAATTATGAGTTATTGAAAGAAAGCAAAAAAAATCCGACCTGCAGTTTTAAGCCGGATTAAAGTTGAAGAATCATTCAAAGTATAACCATTTGTCAGATTTTTTCCATATAAAAATAGCATTTTACAGGTTGATAAAATTAAGGAGGTTCTGTTACACGGCTATCTTCTGGCAAATATTTTCAATATGTGAAATATCGGTTCCGCAACATCCTCCGTAAACTAAAAGGTTGGGAAGTTTTTGCTGAATGGTTTTGTACCAGCTTGCCAGTTCCGTTTTATCACCGCTGTCAAGTTCTGTCGATTGATCCAGTTCGGCATGACTTTTACATGAAGCGTTTGCAAGAATGCCCCTGATTCTGTCTGTCCATTCCTCTTGGGTTAAATGGTTAACGAAATGTGTTGGGTGCGCACAATTAATCATATAGTAAAGAGGGTAGTTTCTGGTTTCTTTATCGATTTTTTTTATCGCGTCTCCAAGTGTTTCCCCGCCCGGAAGTTTTCCATCCGTTTCAACGGTAAATGAAATAACCACGGGCAGGTTCTGTTTTTTTGCTGCCAGCACAATTCCCTGTCCTTCGGCAGAATAATTGAGAGTAAACGCCGAAGCAAAATCAACCCCTGCCTTTTTAAAAGAACCAATCTGGTTTTGATGGTATTCTTTTGCTTCTGCAACCGACATGGTACTTGTTGTTTGGTATCCGTCGCTTCGCGGGCCAATACACCCGCTGATATAAATTGGAAAAACGTCCTTTTTAAAGTCCCTTTTTAGAAGTTTAAGTTGGTGTATCGCCAGTTGATTAATGGCATCCAGTTCTGCATTGTCATATCCAAGTTTATATCCCCAGTCAGAGTTTGCGCGCCAGGTAACACTTTCCAGCACAAATCCGGTTTTGAATTTTTGGGCCAGTTTTAGGTGTTGCCTGAAATATTGATCAAGCAGATTTTTGTATTGCGGATGATTCAGCAAAACAAATGCGGCAAAATGTGGTAATTCCAGGTTATGGTTGAATATCAGTGTTGTTTCCAGTCCGCTGTCGGTAAGTAATATGTTGTTTAATGTTTTCATTTTTATGACTTTGAGGTGCGAATTAATAAATGTCTTTAAAAGTGAGCATTTGCCATATTTTTGAGGAGGCCCCGTTGTAGAATCCGGTTTCTTCGGCACCTGTTTTTGGGTTGCGGAAAGTTCCGAAGATGATATCAAAAACGGGAAGGTCTGAATAGTTGTATTTGTGAATTCCTTTTCCATGATGAATAGAATGGCTTTCAGGGCGTTGGATGATGTAGCCAAGCCACTGTGGAGTTTTGATGTTGGCATGCTGAAAGATGGAAAAGAAATTGGTAACCAGCAGCACAATGGTTATGGCCTGCGGTGTAATTCCAATCAACAATGCAAAGCAAATACTTCCCAGCAAGGTAAAACCGATCATGTCCATCGGGCTGAAAAAGAATGCTCCGTAAGTATCAAGTCTTTCGGCGCTGTGGTGCAACTGATGAAAAGTACGCCACAGGAAGTCGTACTTATGCATAGCCCGGTGCCACACAAAAATTCCGAATTCATACAACAGAATTCCCACAAGGGCTCCTCCCCAGGTTCCCAGTTGAGTAAGGTTGAACAACCGGTACGATTCAAGGAAGGGGTCGGTAAACAATGGTAAATACGATGAGAGAAAAAAGAACACGGCAAAAGCGGTGAGGCCTTTTAACTTCCAGTATTTAACTTTGGGGAGTTGGGCTGCAGGGAAAAGGGTTTCCCAAATCATTAAAACAAAATAAATTCCGATAATAACCAGTGAAATCGGATCGAGTAAAATTTGCAATGGTGTTGGCATAACTTCAATTTTAAAAGTGAAACATTTTTTTGTCACTCTTAAAGGCGTAAGTTTTAACCTCACATTGTAAGTACACAAATATTATTGTTGTAAGTTTTTTAAACATCCCAGATGATAAGGCGTTCCGGTTTGTACGAACAGAATGTTCCGGTTTTAATGGATTTTGAAAGATGATTTGCCAGTTGTGGATGAATCTTTTCAATTTTGTTTATCGCGTTTCTAATCCTCCAGGTTACAGCCGAACGTGCTTTTTCGACATAAGTTCCGGTTTTTCTTTTTTTTCCGGCCAGCCCGAATGATTGGGATAAATGCTCGATTAGGTTATCGTATTCTTCACGTAATTCATTTGCTTCCGTTGAATTGTTTATCTTTTCGGCTTCATCAATCTCGCCCTGCAATTGCAGAATTCGCCTTTGATAATCCGATTTCGCTTTTTGGTCGGCGGCTTCTGCCAAATGAACATCCTCCAGCACAGTTTCCATCAGTTCAGTGCAATGTATTTCTTTTTCCGGTTGAGCTAAAAGCCTGGCAATATCGCGGTTCCCCTTATTGTCTTTTATTACAGCAGTTTCACCCTGAAATGACAACTCTCGCATTTCTCCTTTTTGGATAAAACAGGCCATCTCGTTTTGGGTTTGCACCCCGCTTTTTTTTACAGGAACAGTTTCATTGTTATTACTGATGTAATTCCAGAACTCCATCAGGTTTGTCTTTTTCTTATAGGGATTTACTTTAATTTGCCATTCCAGCGCCTCCATTTCATCTACTGTTGAAGACTTGGTTATATGATTTTTGAACCGTTCAAGAAATATGTCCCAGTATATTCTCATTTGTTTAAAATCTGACAAATGATAATACGTAGCTGCCATGTATGCCGGAAAATCAACCCAGTAGTTGTTCGAAGTTACCATCTTTCCCAGCTGCAATGCTGTTTCAAAATCGCCTGCTTCAAAATAAAAAATGGAACCGTAAGAATAATAATCATTTTGGTGTAGCGGGTTTAATTCTGTTGCTTTTTCGTAAAGTTTTATGGATTCATTCTCATAACCGAGAAACATCAGGGTAAAGGCAACCTGGATTAAATTGTCTGCATCATTGGGGTTCATCCGAAGCGATTTTCTTACATAATGTTCCGCCTTTTCAAACTCTTCGGTATACAAATATGTGCGGCCTAAAACGGTAAGTGAAATATAATCGTTTTCATCAAATTCAAGGGCTTTTAGCGCAAAGTTGTGTGCTCCTTTTTTGCTCACGTCCCACCTGTCCCAAAGCTGGCAGGTCCATTCATTAAAATAGGATAGTGACAATCCTGAATAGGCCCGGGCAAAATATGGATCGATTTTCAGTGCTTCTTCAAAATAAGCTCTGGCCTTTAAATCGTTCCGCAGCGATCCTTTTTTGAGATAATTCATTCCCATTAGCCAGTTTTCATAGGCAGCCAGTTCAACCTTATTCTTTTTGTAAGAAAAAGAAAGGATGTCGTAATCAATCTGTTTTTGTAATATGCTTACAATCTGTTCGATAATATCGTCCTGGGTTTGTAAAATAGTATCCAGCGAATCATTGTATTGTTTAACAAAAACAATACATCTGTCCCTCATCCGTATTAATTGCACATTCATCCGAACCCTCTCGCCAAATTTCCGGAAACTCCCTGTTATCAAATAATCAGCAGCTAATCGCCCGGTAATTTCAGCCGGGTTGTTTTTCATTTCGTAAGAAGAATATTGTGAAATTAAGGAGAGTCCAATAAATCTTGAAAAATTGGCAATCAGGTCATCGGTAAATTCTGAAATCAAAGGACTAAGCCCCTCTTCGTTTGTGAAAATCTGAAAAGGAAGTACGGCAACTCTTATTTCGTTTTTTATTTGACCTTTCAAATTCACTTAATTGTTTTGGGAAGATATTATGTTTTTATTCAAAATAGTGGACCAAAGTTACCACTATTTTTTCAAAAAAAAGAGATGCAGGTATTTTTTTATTACAGGGAAAACGTTTGATATACTGGTTGTTATTTCATGTGTTGCTCAACCCTGCTTTTTTTTGTACTCTTTTTGGAAGGTTTCAGATTAACCAGGCAATGCAGTGTTGTGAGGATTTTAATCTGAGTTCCGGGCAATGCAGAAAAGTACATGTTCGCCGTTCCACAAATCACCCGCCGGGAGTATGTTGGAATAAAAATTATGGGAGAAAAATCCGGCAGCGGTGAGCTCATTTTGTAAATCATCCATGGAAAAGAACCGGGTATAAAAGCGGTAAACACTTAGTTGGTTTGCTTCGTTGGAAACAATGTGCTGATACAGGATTACTTTTTCTTTCCGATATAAAAACGACTCAGAGAGTGCGAGGTAAGGGTGTTCGCTCCAAAACCCTTTATCTGTTGTTTCCCAGCTTTTGGCCGTAACTTTTTTTTCCAGCTCCCTGTCGCTGTTCACATCAAAAATAAAAATACCCCCGGGTTTTAGCCATTTCCGGATGTTTTGTAAAAGTTGCTTCCGTTCAGCGGGTGTGAGCACGCCATAATCTGTGTAAATCAAAATAACAGCATCAAACCGGTTTTCTTCCAGTTGAAGCTGAAGATAGTTTTTGTTTATATAATGAATGTTGAGTTGTTTTTTTTCAGCTTCTTTTTGCGCATATTTTATTGAGTTTTCAGAGAAGTCAACACCCGTAACCATGTGGCCTTTTTGTGCCAGCAACTCAGCATACAATCCCGGGCCGCAACCCAGGTCCAGAATCGTTGCTGTCTCTTTCGCAATGGCATTTGCAATCCAGGTTACGGTTTTTTCAATACTGTTTTTCTTTCGGCTTGCCAGGTCAGTCTCTTTGTCAAGGTGAATTTTCAGCAACTGTGCCGAGATATATTTATCAGTCCACATTGTTGCAGTTCCCGGTGTGTACAGTTCCGGTTTTACGGAGTATTTTGCTATTTCCCTTATGTTCATTTTTTTAGTTAACCAGATTATCCGTTGCTGCAATTTAAAACATTTGTTTGGAATTGTATTCAGGCCCCGGGCGTTTTTCACTTGGTATTTCTTTCCGCGAAATTATCAGAGAACAGAATTTTTCTTTCACCTGTATTTTGATTGTATTTTTACGATGCTGAAATCGTGAACACAGAAAATACCTGCGGCGGAAAGGGTAAATTTTTTACTTTTATAGCCTGAACCAAAATAAACTGCAAGTATGAGACATTCAACCAAAACATATTTTCTGACACGCCT
>JAFGDX010000254.1 GCA_016931875.1 Prolixibacteraceae bacterium | reverse complement strand
CACAGGGGAATGAAAGGGAAAATTCTGGCAGCAAAATATGCCCGCGAAAAAAATGTTCCGTATTTTGGAATTTGTCTTGGAATGCAGGTTGCTGTTATTGAATTTGCCCAGAATGTTTTAAAACTGAGTGAAGCTGATTCATCGGAAATGAACCCAAAAACCCCGTATCCGGTCATCGATTTAATGGAACACCAGAAAGGAATTACCGATTACGGTGGCACCATGCGCCTGGGAGCTTACGAATGCCGGATAATCGAAAAAAATTCGAATGTTTGCAAAGCTTACAATAAATTAACGGTATTTGAACGCCATCGCCACCGTTACGAATTTAATGATGCCTACAAGGAACAATATATTAATGCCGGTATGATACCTGTTGGTATAAATCCTGATACTGATTTGGTTGAAATTATGGAAATACCAAAACATAAATGGTTTGTAGGAGTTCAGTTTCATCCTGAATACCGCAGTACTGTTCTAAATCCTCATCCTTTATTTGTAGATTTTGTAAAAAACTCGTTAGTAAATTAGAAAATGGATAAAAAATCAATTATTGGGATTGTCCTCATATTTGCCATTTTGGTGGTATTTTCGCTTTTGAATCAACCATCGAAAGAAGAAATTGAAACAGCCAAAAGAAAACGCGATTCAATTGCACAGATTGAGTCGGAAAGAGCGCTTGCTTTACAAAAAGAACAACAACTTCAGGAACAAGAGAGCCTTGTTGATGCGCAACCGGATTCTGCAGCTGCAGTAACGGATGTGATTCAGAAAAAAATGGATGAATTTGGCGCTTTTGGGGTGAATGCTGTAGGTGAAGAAGAATTTTATACCCTCGAAAACAACCTGTTGAAAGTTACTTTTTCAACCAAAGGAGGAAAGATTTATTCCGTTTTACTAAAAAATTACAGCACTTTTGAAGGGGATTCACTGATTCTTTTTGAAGGTGATAAAACCACCTTCGGGCTGAACTTTTTTGCTCAAAACAGGAGCATACAAACCGAACAGTTGTTTTTCAAACCAAATACACAACAGAAAAATTTAGTTGTTACCGGCCCGCAGGTAAGAAGAGGAAGTGAAGGAAGAACCAAATTCAATGAAGAAAATCCGGGCGGACAAGAATCGATTTCATTCAGGCTTGAGGTTGCACCGGGTAGGTACATGGAATATGTTTATACCCTGAAATACAACTCGTTTATGGTTGATTTTGATGTTAACCTGAACGGGATGGAACAATACATTGCAACCAACCAATCGTATCTCAATTTTTCCTGGTCATTCGATATTCCCCGTCAGGAGAGGGCATCGAGGTTTGGTGAAGACAGAAATACATACATTACCTACAAATTTTTTGAAGATGAAGTAGACAATCTCTCACAGAGTAAAACCGATGAAGAGGATTTAAGTACCCGGGTAAAATGGATTGGTTTTAAACAGCTTTTTTTCAGTTCAACCATAATTGCTGATGACGCGTTCCCAAATGCACAAATTCGCCAGAATAAATTTGAAGACAATCCGGATTACCTTGCCAATTTTCAAGCCGATATTGCTATTCCTTACGAGTCAAGCTCGCGCGAATCAATAGGAATGCAGTTTTATTTCGGGCCCAATCACTATCAAACCCTAAAACAGTACGATATTGATTTGGAACGGCAGATTTATCTGGGATATGCAATTGTGCGCCCCGTAAATAAATATTTAATTATTCCGGTGTTTAACTTCCTGCGTAAATACATCGATAATTTTGGGATAATTATATTGTTGCTTACCATATTTATAAAAATCATACTCTTCCCGTTTACCTATAAATCGTATATGTCTCAGGCAAAAATGAAGGCGCTGAAACCTGAAGTGGATGAATTAAATGAAAAATTTGGTAAGGGAACAGACAAAGCCATGGAAAAACAACAGGCTACTATGGCGCTTTACAAAAAAGCCGGAGTAAATCCGATGGGAGGCTGTTTGCCCATGGTGCTTCAGTTTCCGATATTAATTGCCATGTTCTTTTTCTTTCCTACCTCTATTGAACTGAGAGGTGAAAGTTTTCTGTGGGCATCTGATTTGTCTACCTACGATTCTATTTTAAAACTGCCGTTCGAAATTCCGATGTATGGCAGCCATGTAAGTTTGTTTTGTTTGTTAATGACTGTAACCACCATTTTCTACACAAGGCTGAATCAGCAAACCACATCAGCACAGGGAATGCCGGGTATGAAAACAATGATGTATATGATGCCGGTGATGTTCCTCTTTATTTTAAACAGCTACCCTGCCGGCTTGAGTTATTATTATTTTCTTGCCAACCTGATTACCATCGGGCAAACCTATTTAATCCGAGCGTTTGTTGATGAAACTAAAATCAGGGCACAGCTGCAGGCAAATAAAAAGAAACCGGTAAAAAAATCAAATTTTCAGAAACGGCTTGAAGATATGGCCAAACAACGTGGAATGCAGTCACCAAAAAAATAAAAAACACCTTTCAATGATACTCGCCCTGTAGATTTTTCTGCAGGGTTTTTTTATTTCCCGCGACAAAAGAATTGTTCTCTTTTAAAGTATTAAATTTTAAAATACCAATTAAACTTTTGGTTTGAAATTGAATCCAAACTGATTGAATCCATTCAACATTTCAGATGGATAGTATTAACCTATAAAATTGAAATCAATGAACAGGACCTTATTTTTTATGACTGTTTTATTTTTGGGAATTGCCGCTGCCTGTGGAAACCAGGGAAGCAACAACTCGCAGCAACCCTCATTTGGCGCCGACAGATTTGGCAATCGTGGAAATTTCGACCCGGAAGAAATGGCACAGCGCCAGGTTGAAAGACTAACTGAACAGTTAAAACTTAGCGAAGAGCAGCAAAAACAGGTGTACGACCTGACTATGGAAAATTTTGAAAACATGCAGCAAATGCGTGGCCAAATGGGAGGCGAAGGTGATTTTGAAAAAATGCGCGAACAAATGCAAAAAGCACGCGAAGAACAAAATCAAAAGATGAAATCGATCCTTACCGATGAACAATGGGATGAATATGAAGCTTATCAGGAAGAAATGAGAGCACGAAGAGGGCAGGGAGGACCCGGTGGATTTGGTCCGCAATAAACCCCGGTTTATTTATGTGCACGAGGCTGTTGGATTTTATTCATTCAGCCTTTTTTATTTTCAGCCATTCACAATAAAAAATCCACCTGAATATTTTCAGGTGGATTTTTAATATTTTTTTTAAGCAAAACCTTACAACTCAACATGAATTTGTTCATTGTTTACCTTGGGTTTTGTTGTTGCATTTGTAAACTCCTGAATATGTTCACCTTCACCAACTTTGATGTTAAAAGTACCGGGATGAAACAGTTTCACCTGAACTGAATTACCCTGCATCCGGAAGATGCGAATCAATTCATTGGTCGCTGTTTTGCGCACTTCAATTAACTGGTTGGGTTTATTTACCACAATTTCAGGAAGCAGATTTTCAGCCCCGGCGCCAAAATTATCGAACTGTGAAATTTTCTTTGGCCACCCGGGAAACTGGTCGCGAATTGGATTGGGCTCATCAACATTGGCTTTAAAACGCCATGCATCAATATTGATGGTCCGCTCTGCCTTATCAAAAGTTACAAAACCAAACCCTGATGAGCGAATTTGCGCATGGTTGTAACGACTGTTTTCGTCGATTGTAATTTTTCCGGGGTTTCCAATGGCGTATACATAATTTTTGTTTCCAAAAGCATCGGTATATTTTCCGGTATTGGGGTAACCGTGTTCCGGACGATCCGAAACAGGATAGCCAACTTCATCGGGTAAAAACCATCGCAGGTACATAACTGCAATGGCAGGGGTGCAAAAACTCCATCCGGCATCGTGGTAATTTTCCAGGCCATACTGTACAAGCGAGGGCACATGCTGGTCGCCGTTGATATGGAAAACAGCGCCTTTTCTCATTAACTGAATTACTTTGTCGCGGCCTGATTTTGGCCAGCCGCCCGAATCAAGGTCGCCATACAAATATCCTTCCAGCCCGCCATGATGCGTAGCTACATTGGCAAACACAGTTTGAGAAAGTAACACTTTCATATCGGTGTCGGTCCAGTTGGCAATCCAATTGTTTAAAAATGTCATTTGCCTGTCTCCAAGCATGGTAACCCCCGCTTTATCCAGAAACGACAAATCTTCACGTGGCTCTTTCATATGGTCGTGCCTGCCTTCCCAGTCGGAAACCGCTTCCGGCCCCGATTTAAAAATACGGTCACTCACAATGGCAAAACTTATTCTTCCGTAGGTTAAATCAGTGTACCAAACACTCATTCCCTGTTCAATGGGAGTTGGGTCATACGGATCGGGCAACTGGCCGCACTGGGTACGGTTTACCACATTAACCATTTTCACCGACTGCATAAAGCCGCGTGTATCTGAACTTCCTGCACCACCAGGTTTGGCAATTCCGCTTTCCCCCCATAAATTTCCATGAAAAACATCGTGATCATCAGGAGTACAAATGGTTGGTCTGTCGCGCAACACATCTCTGAAAGCCCAGCCAAACATGTAATATTTTCCAAGGTAATTTACTAT
>JAFGDX010000253.1 GCA_016931875.1 Prolixibacteraceae bacterium | reverse complement strand
TCCGTTGAAGGTTTTTAACGGATCGGGCAACTCAAAATCAGGGACTTTGTTTTCATCGTAGTTTGCTTCTCTCTGCGACCAGCCAAACTGCATGGCCATTACAAAAATGATAAGCAGGGCAATTTTTTTCATTTGTTTTCCCAGTTTAATTTGTGCAAAAACTCGATACGCCGGGTTTTTGCTACAGAATTTCCAATTATATGTTAATATTTCATCAGTAGATTCAACATTTTACGGTCGAGTTTAAGACCGTACCAGTCTTCGTATTCCACGTCTTTCCGGCCTGAATTCAAAAGGCCAAAAGTTCCGTTAAATTCCCAGAGTGCGTAACCAATTCCGTGTTCGGTTAACACATCAAGCACATCGCCAAACCAGGCCAGAAATACATCGTGGGGTGTTTCCTGCCAGCAGCCACATTCACCGCAATGCACACCAACCCCTTTTTTAACAGCGTCGATCCAGGGAGCATAAAATGTTTCAAGGCTTTTTCTGTCAAAGTGTTTCCCGTCAATTGTACCCGGCCAAACCGGTTTTGGTGCGTCATCAGGATTTTCGAATACCCATGGTGCCCGGTAATGCGAAATGTAATGCGGAAAATAACCGCGGCAACTTTGTGCAATATCCAAATCAAAAATTTCTGGTATTACATCGCTGCCAACGTTGTTGCCATCAGCCACAACCCGGTGCTTTGGATTGTATTGGCGGATGGTTTCCATTGCCTTTTTTGCCACTTTGCGATACAACTCTCCGGGAATTGCGCCGCGTTTTGAAAACTGGTCGTTCATGTCTTCGCGAGTGCAGGGTTCGTTCACCAAATCGAAACTGATTTGGTCGGGTGTTTTTCCGGCAAAACGTTTGGCCCACATTCCCCAGTGAAAATAAAACGCTTCCTGTGCCTCATCATCTTCCCACAAATTATAGGGCTCGTTAAAACCGGCATTGACACAAAAACCGGGAGCACGGTGCAAATTTAAACTTACGTGCAAACCTTGTTTATTGGCAGCATCCACCAGCGCTTCCACAGTATCCACTTCTTTTTCATTGATATTCAGAATATCTTCCGGGGTAATATTCCGGCTCTGGTCAAAATTCAGAAAACGCGGGTACGCCATGGGAAGCCGCACAAAATCGAATCCCCAATCAGCCATCCATTTGAAATATTCTTCCGTGGTTTTTGGGCGCCCGCCACCATTCAGATTTGGAGAAAAATAATCGAGCAGATTAAATCCCTTCCAGCGGGGCAAACTGTTTTTTACAGGAGAATGACTTTGCGAGAATGCCGGGACACCCACTGCCCCCAAAGCCGCGGTTGCAAAACCTGTAGTTTTAATAAAATTTCTTCTTTGCATTTTTCAAGGTTTAATTGGTTCCTGTAAATATACTATTTGGAATGGAAAGGGCAAAGCCGAACAGCAAAAGTGACCACGAGGTTTTTGACTGATTTCAAACAGTGTTTCCAACAGTTGGTTGTAAGTTGCCTGAAAATCCCAGTCCATCCAAAAGGTTTCCCCAATCAGCGACCATTCGTATTCCGGCAGTGATTTATCCAAACCGGCAGCAATCATAACGTTTTGTCGCTTTCCAAATGGACGTTGCATCCCATTTTAACTGAAAAAAGTGGCCTTTCAGGTACAATTTATAGGCGTGCATGTTTGTTGTGGGTCTGCTTACCAAATGTTCCTGAATATTAAAGTGTCCGAAAAATTTTAGCGGATTTGATTGGCAATCCGCAAACTAATTTCATCCTGAAGTGCAAAAATATCTTCCGTTTCGCGGTCAATTTTTTTTGACCAGAAATGGGTGCTGTTTTCCGCATTAATCAACTGAGCGGTAATTCGAATGCGGTTTTGAAACTTCCGCACACTGCCTTCCAGCACCGATAAAACACCCAGCTGCCTTCCAATTTCCCGTATATCTGTATTTTTCCCTTTAAAGGCAAATGCCGAGGTGCGGGCAATTACTTTTAATCCTTCAACTTTTGTTAATACATTAATGATTTTTCCGTTATTCCATCGCTGAAATATTCATTTTCAGAATCCATGCTCATGTTTACAAAAGGGAGCACTGCAATGGATTTTGCTGATTAAAGCCCTGGATTATTGATTGCCATTTTCAATCCGTTTGTTAAGCATAATAATTTTACTGGTACTTCTATAACAATATTATCTGTTTTGGGTTGAGCTAATTACCAATATTTTATCTCTTCAGATAAAGTTAAAAACCTACTTCTGTTTCCAGGTATTTTCTGTTTTTTGCGAAGAATACACCAGCAAATCATTTACAGTTATCCGGTAACCATCAGAAGGATTTTTAAATGCAATTTTTACCGAGTGTTTCCCTTCAGGCAACTGGTATTTCCAGGCTACTTCGTGGCGGCGTTTTGCAAAACTGGTGGGCATCACAAACGATTCAGCCTCTCCCCCGTCGATGCTCATTTCCAGTGGCAGATTCATGTCGCCCAATTCATCTTGTTTTTGCGCCGAACCGGTTAAAACAAATCCGTTTCCTGTAAATTCCACTTCCAGTGAAGGATTTTGTGTTGTTAAATCTTTTCCAATCCCGCTTCTTTCCACCGGATAATGATTTTCAAAACCAATTTCCAATTTTACCGGCCGAATTTTCTGAACAGGCAAAGTGATGTTTTCTCCTTCCACTTTTCCTCCGTTTTCTAAAATCATTTGCAAAGCGTGTTTTGTGCCAGTTTTATACACATCGTTTAACGACATGGTGGTGTACCTGAAATCCAAATCTTCTACGGGATAAACGCCTTTTTTCCAGAATTCGGGAATATGGGAATAGCCAAGCATGGTTCCGAGAATTCCACCGGCGCTGGCCGGGTTGCAGTCGGAGTCCTGCCCGCAGCGGGTAGAAATTTCCAGTGTTTGGGAGTAGTCGCCTTCGCCGTAAAGCAGCCCAATAACAATGTATGCAGCATTTATTTTTGCATCGATATTAAAATCACGAAAAACTCCATCCGGACAGCCAATATCAGCCGACCATTTACGCTCGGTTTCAAACCAGGTTTGTTTCCAGTCGCCGGGGTATTTCTTGTGCCATTGAATAACATCGCTGATACACTGGTAAAATTGCGATTCTTCAGGAATTGCCTTTAATGCTTCCCCAACAACATATTCCACATCATCCGAAACAAAAGCCAGCGAATACATGGCTGCCACATACACTCCGCCATACCATCCATCGCCGTAATTCATAATGTGCCCTACCTTGTCGCAAATTTCGGAAGCCGTGTTTACCATTCCCGGCGCCATTAAACCTGCGAAATCTGCCTCAATCTGAAAATCAATATCTTCGGAATGCGGATTGTACAACCAAAACCCTGACTCAGGAGGCATGATTCCGTTGAGAATATTGTAACGGGCGGCCTGGTTGGCATGCCAAAGCGAATAATCTGCATTGGCAAATGCCAG